>NZ_JBNGCO010000063.1:0-28022 GCF_049974805.1 Baaleninema sp. | reverse complement strand
GACGAGGTTTGAGGCTTTTTTCATTAAGCCTCACCTGTTGCGGTGACTAATTACCTTTATAAAAACTTCAAACCCCTAGAAATTCAGCCAAAGGAAAACCCCATCATCCCATCACCTTATCATCCCATCATCCCATCACCTCATCATCCCATCCTGACGCGATCGAACCCGATATGCCAAAATAAACGATGCACATCAGACAGAACGCCGAGCAGGAGTAATCCCCGTGGAGTCTCGATACACGCCCGCATCCATCGAAAACAAGTGGCAGAACACCTGGGCGCAACAGGAACTCGATCGCACCCCAGAGAGTAACAACAAGCCCAAATTCTACGCCCTGTCCATGTTCCCCTACCCCTCCGGGAACCTGCACATGGGTCACGTGCGCGTCTATACCATCACCGACGTCATCGCGCGACTCAAGCGGATGCAAGGCTATCGCGTCCTCAACCCCATGGGATGGGACGCCTTCGGACTTCCCGCCGAAAACGCAGCCATCGCCCGAGGCGTTCGTCCCGACAAATGGACGTACCAAAACATCGACCAGATGCGCCAGCAACTCCAAAGCCTGGGCATCTCCTTCGACTGGAATCGCGAAGTCACCACCTGCGCCCCCAACTACTATAAATGGACGCAGTGGATTTTCCTGCAATTCTTCAACGCCGGACTGGCCTATCAAAAAGAATCCGCCGTCAACTGGGACCCCATCGACCAAACCGTATTGGCCAACGAACAAGTCGATAACGAAGGTCGTTCCTGGCGCAGCGGCGCAAAAGTCGAACGAAAACTCCTCAAACAGTGGTTTCTCAAAATCACCGACTACGCCGATCGCTTACTGTCTGACTTAGACGAACTCCCCGGCTGGCCCGATCGCGTCAAAACCATGCAGGCCAATTGGATTGGCAAATCCACTGGGGCCTATCTCGAATTTCCCATCCTCGGACGGGACGACAAAATCGGCGTCTTCACCACCCGTCCCGATACCGTCTACGGTGTCACCTACGTGGTACTCGCCCCCGAACATCCCCTGACCTTACAAGTCACCACCGACGAACGACGGGAAGCCGTCGAAGCCTTTATTAAAGAAGTCGGCCAAGAAAGCGAGATCGATCGCACCGCCGAAGACAAACCCAAACGAGGAATTCCCACAGGCGGAACCGCCCTCAACCCCTTCACCGGCCAAGAAATCCCCATTCTCATCGCCGATTACGTCCTCTACGAATACGGAACTGGCGCAGTCATGGGAGTTCCCGCCCACGATAGCCGCGATTTCAAATTCGCCCGCGAAAACGGCTTACCCATCAAAACCGTCATCGTTCCCGAAAACGCCGAAAATCCCGACGCCGAACTCAGCGACGCCTACACCGAACCCGGCGTCATGGTGAATTCCGGTCAGTTCGACGGAACCCCCTCCGAAGCCGGAAAACAAGCCATCATCGACTACGCCGAAGCCCAAGGCTACGGAAAAGCCCGCATCCAATACCGTTTGCGAGACTGGCTAATTTCCCGTCAGCGGTACTGGGGCGCCCCGATTCCCATCGTCCACTGTCCCGAATGCGGCGCCGTTCCCGTTCCCGAAGACCAACTTCCGGTGAAACTCCCCGACAACGTAGAGTTTAGCGGTCGCGGTCCCTCGCCGTTGGCGCAGTTAGACGACTGGATAAACGTCCCCTGTCCCAGTTGCGGAACCGCAGCCAAGCGGGAAACGGACACGATGGACACCTTCATCGATTCCTCCTGGTACTTCCTGCGCTATCCCGACGCCAACAACGACAACGCCGCCTTCGACTTGGGTAAAATTAACGATTGGATGCCCGTCGATCAATACGTCGGCGGTATCGAACACGCGATTTTACACCTGTTGTACTCGCGGTTCTTCACCAAATTTTTGAGCGATCGACTCAACCTGAAGTTTAACGAACCCTTCCAACGGCTGTTAACTCAAGGAATGGTTCAGGGAATGACCTACAAAAACCCCAAAACCGGGAAATACATCCCCTCAGACCAAATTCTCGATTTAGAGAATCCCACCGACCCCGAAAGCGGGGAACCGTTGGAAGTGTTTTACGAAAAAATGTCCAAATCGAAGCTGAACGGAGTCGATCCCTTGCAGGTATTGGACAAATACGGCGCGGACACAGCGCGGATGTTTATCCTGTTCAAAGCGCCTCCCGAGAAGGATCTCGAATGGGACGACGCCGACGTAGAAGGTCAATATCGTTTCCTCAATCGCGTCTGGCGGTTGGTGACGGACTTCGCCGAAAACGCTTCTGAAATAAAAGCGGCGACAAACGACAATCTCTCGAAACCCGAGAAAGATTTACGCCGCGCCGTTCACACCGCGATTCGGGAAGTCAGCGAGGACTTACAGGGTGAATATCAGTTCAACACGGCGGTTTCGGAGTTAATGAAACTCAGCAACGCCTTGAACGACGCCAAACGTACCGATTCCCCGGTGTATGCAGAAGGAATCGAGACCTTGTTGAAGTTGCTGGCGCCGTTTGCGCCGCACATCGCCGAAGAATTGTGGCATTTGCTGGGACACAGCGACTCGATTCACCAGCAAGCCTGGCCGGAAGTGGACGAAAGCGCCTTGGTGGTGGATGAAATTACCTTGGTGATTCAGGTTAACGGTAAGGTTCGCGGCAACATTCAGGTTCCGGCGGATGCGGATAAGGCGACGTTGGAAGCGTTGGCGCGGGAGTCGGAGGCGGCGAAGCGTCACGTCGGCGATAAGGAGATTAAGAAAGTCATCGTGGTTCCGAAGCGGTTGGTGAATTTCGTGGTTCCGAAGTAGGGTCGATCGATCGTTAAAATCTCCTGAGAAACCCGATCTCTCCCAGATCGAGAGACCGGGTTTCTGACAGGATTCCCAGCGAGAGACCCAGCGAGATATACGGGGTTCACCAATCCGGTATTCGACGGTTTTTAAGGTTCGATTCGATCGATGTTAAAAATACCGATCGAACCGTACAAGTCCCCAGCTATCAGCGTTTGACCGTCGCTACCAAACGCCAAGGCGCTGACGTGACTCGCCGTTACCGAATGCAGTACCTCACCGGTTTTTAAATCCCAAAGTTGAATTTCTCCGTCGTCTTGGGGAACGCTGACGGCGACAAACTGACCGTTGGGATCGAAGGCGATCGCTGCTGTTTCTGTTAATTTCGCATCTAAGGTCTGTTGTTTTTGTCCCTCTTCAATATCCCAAATTTCGATCGACTCCCCCACTGTCGCGATCGACTTTCCATCCGCACTCATCCCCACCACCGATCGATCGCCCCGACTCCATAACGGCAACTCACCGCCACGAGAAACGTTCCAAACCCCCGTTTCCCACTCCGAACCCCCACCGACGCGCACCACCCGATCGATCGGTAACACCTCCGTTCTCCTATCCGAAATCGCGATCGCCGTCGGCGTCACCGAAAGCGGAATCGCCTCCCGTAACTCGAACGTCTCCACATCCCAAACTTGCAGTTCTCGCGCCGTCGCGCTAACCAAGGTGGTGCCGTCAGCCCCAAACGCCAAAGCCCTGACCCGATCTTCGGGACGCTGCAACACCGCCGACAGGCGGCGCGATCGCACCGGAAGCCGCGTCGCCGCCGACCAAATCACGATCGACCCATCCTGACTGCTAGACGCAAACCGCGCCCCGTCCGGACTCACCGCCAACGCCTCAATTCGATCGCGGTGCGTATACAACCGTTCCGTCGGCGCAGACAGCCTCGGTTTCGCCGTCGCCGAGGGTTTCGCCAGACGCGCCTCCGAAGCCGTCGTGTCCAACACCATCGTCCCAGAATCCGAAACCTCCCCAGGCGTCTGACGGTTCGAGATATAAATCCCCCCCGCCATCGCCAACATCACGATCGCGCCCCCCGCCAACAAATCATATTTGTATTTCAGCAAATCCTCCCACAACTCCAGCAGCGAATCGCCCCACCCCACCGCCCCCACACGGGGAACGCTCGTCGGTTGCGGAAACCGCACCGTATAGGCAATGGCAGGCACAGCCGACAACCCGGCCGCCGTGCGGCGTCTGGCGTTCCGTTTCGGTTTCGGCATCGGCTGCTGTTGCAACCGTCCCGCTTCCCGAACCGTCGGCGGAAAAGGATCGCGTCCCCGTAACTTTTGCTTGCGATCGCACCAGGGACAAGCCGCCAAATGCCGACCGTAGCGATGTTGCGGGTTCTCCGAACAAGTCACCAACTGCCGTTCCGCCCCTTCGAGGGCTTGTACCCAAATTTGAGCCTCCGGGCGCAATTTCGGATTTTCATGTCCCGTCTCAAAACACCGCACGAACAGCCGTTGCAGTTCCGGCGTGAGAATCTCGAAACTCGGCGCCACGGGCATGGGACGATAAGGCACAGAACGCATCCCATAGGGAAAATGTCCCCTAGCGATGCGGCTTTCAATGGGGGGTGGGTCGCCCTGTCCCGAATACACCCCCGCAAAGGGATGAGTTCCCTCCATCAGCAGTTGGAAAATCAACACCGCCAACCCGAAGCGATCGTGTTCCGGAAGGCGGCGCACCTCCCGCAGCGTTTTCCCCTGCAATTCCGGCGGCGTAAAATCCGGTTTTCCCACCGGACAGGGATAGAGGTGACGTCGCTGGGTATCGCACACCTGAAACGAATCCGTATCCACCAGCGTCACCAACGCCGTAGGGCTGACGAGAATGTTCGACTCGTTCACGTCGCCGATGACGTATCCCCGCGCGTGGAGGTTGCTGACAGCGGCGGCGAGATTGCGGGCGGTGCGATAGAGATAGAGATAGTTAAACAGGGGGCATCGATCGCGCCGCGAAGCGGGAGTATAAAACGTATGGAGAGGAAACCCCCCATCTGCCCGGGCCATGAGAAACCCCACCACGCGCCCCCGTTCTAAGAGTAAATCTTCCGGCCAGGCGATGGAAACGTGACCTTGCGATCGAAGGGGGTCTTTTGGCGGGTTCGCGTACATCACCGCCAACTTGCGGGGCATCTCCAGGGTAATCTGATGGTAAATCTTCGCCACCCAAGCCGAATTTTCCGCCACCGCATAAACCGTCCCTTCTCCGCCTCCACCGAGTTCGCGGCTAAGGGTGATGAATTCGCCGTTTGACTGCCGTTGCACCTTCATTGGTCGATCGGGAGTTGATGAGGTGGAGAGATGATGAGGTGGGGAGATAATGAGGTGGGGAGGTGAGTAGAGAGAAACGATCGATATATCCCATCATCCCATCATGCCCTCATCCCCTCATCTCATCATCCCCTCATCCCCGCTAAATGCCCTAATAACAAGGTTAGATCGTCATCGGTGCGTTGTGTGACGCGGGGAGATTGGAGAAAGGCGACGAGTTGGCGATGACCTTCGGTTTCGTCAAGGTCTTGGGCGATGAATTGAAATAAGGGATTGAAAAAGCGATCAAACGGCGTCCCTTCGGGCATTTGTAACGCCAATCGTTGCAATCCGTCGGAAAATAGCGCCAAGTGCGTCGCTTGTCCCGTCCAAATTCGGATTTGGGCGGTGTCGAGGGCGTCATCGGAGGTGAGAAACGTGGTTTGATTGGCGTATTCTCCCTGTTGCGGTTGCGTCAGGGCGATCGTCTTTTCCTTGATATCTCGTACCACCGCCGCCCCGTCGCCAATTTGCGCCACGGCGACCCACTCTGATGTTGCCACGATCGCGATCAGGGTGCTGGCATATTCTCGCCGATCGATCGCCTGACGTTCCGCTTCGGCGTTGACTGCATCTCTCGCCGCCGCCAGGGTTTCTCGCAAAACGGTTTCGAGAGGACTTGGCGTTTCAGACGGTTCGGCTACCGTCTCGGAATCCTCGCCAGACTCCGATTTTGCCTCGTTGTCTGAATCTTTATCTGAGAATTCCTCCGTTTCCGACATATCTAGCGTTATCGCCAGTTCCGTATCGGCGAGATGGGCCGATTGCGTGGGGCGCAGAGGGGTAAAATCGACCGTGGCGAGGAAATCGATCGCCGCTTCGACGGCGACGTTGGCCCCCAAGTCCGATCGCGTCACCGATCCCGCCCCATCGGCCACCGCTGCCAGTAAAATATCGTCAGATCCTCGTTTCCAACAACAGGCATCTTGACAGGGGATCGATCGATGTTGGTGACTCGTCCCGCATACCGACGCCGCCAACACCCGCCAAGTTTTCATTGATTCTGATTTCACGCTACAGACTTGGGATTTCACGGACTTACACCTGGCCCCAACCGGGAGGAGGAAGAGGAACCTGTTCGTCAGGTTTGGAGTGAGAAACGCGCTGCATACTCGCCGACAACCAAACGAACATTTCGCGGAAATCCAGCCCTTTCAGTTTCAGGGGGGCGCGAACGAACATTTCCCCCAAGCGTTCCATATTGGCGTTTTCCACGCCAACCGCGAAACAGGCGACGCGCTTGTGGGTTTCGTCGTCTTGGATGCGATCGATCGCCTGTTGCACGACTTTATCGGATTCCCCCTGGGGTTCGCCGTCCGTAATCGCAAACAGCCAAGGACGATAGTAGCTTACGCCGTTGTTGCGATATTGTTCCTTTCGATCGGCGATTAAATCCAGGGCTTTGTTAATCCCACCCCCCATACTGGTCAGTCCCTGGGCGTTTAGAGTCGGTTCTTCAAAGCGATCGGCGGTGACGAAATCCCGAACGACTTTAACATGAGTGTTAAACGACACCACCGCCACTTCTACCCGTTTTCGGGCGAGTTCGTCTTTATTGAGTTCTTCGCGAAACGCCTGTAACCCCGCGTTGAGGGCGTCAATGGGGGCGCCAGACATCGAACCGGAGGTATCGAGAAGGAGAATGCAAGGACAGCGGGGTTCTGGGTTTTCCGCAAATTCAACCGCGTCTTCGAGATTGATGGCTTCGGACATTGAGTTAACGGTTTTTTTCTAGCGGTGTCGTCGATAACACCGAGAGGCTGCGATCGAGATCCTAGCTTATCTGGGTCAGCGAACACCAACGATCCTGTCGAATCTCAAGGGATTAGGGTTCCCGCCGTCACGGAGAGTTCGACGGGTGCATCTCCATTGATGTCAAAATATGAGTTGGCGGTAGGTTGGGTGGAGCGATAGCGAAACCCAACAACAGCTCAATTCAGTGTAGAGACTCCGATCTGATAAATTTACATTTTTGAGATGTACCCAGTTCGACCTCGATCGGCGAAACTAGAAACTGAACGTACAATAAAAGTACAATTAAAGTAGAGCAACGTGAGGAAACCATCATGTTAGCCACCCATACCACGGTTGAAACCGTCCAAACTCGCCATCGCCCCGAAACCCCAGAAAATACCCTTTGGGATCGGATTCTGAGTTGGATTTTAGGAAGCGACGAACTGTTGGAAATTACCAAACAAGGATTGCCCGACTCGAAACGAGTTCGACAACTGGCGGTTGGCTAAATACCATCCAATTCGCTCGATTTCCATCTGAAATTAACTCGCGATCGCTCGCTTTTTCAACTTGAGGAAATACAAGAAAATTAAATTGCCATCGGTGCAACACCAACTTCTACCCCCTGAAAATCTATGATTCTCGCTACTATTCTCCCATCGGGCAGGGAGTTAGGGGTATTTTAGTATTTATTTTGTATGTTTGATATTGACTTTAATACTAATATTTGTATGTTTTAAAATTAGAATTATATTTATAATTATAGTTAAAATGATATTTAAAATAACCTCGATCGATGGCCTCGATTAATCACAAAAAAATATCGATAACATACAAAAAAACAATCTCTCCTCCAGATCCCCGCCATCTTGGAGATGGCGGGGATCTTATACAGCAACTTACTGAAATGGGAGGTCAGCGGGACTGATTTCCCATCAGGGAAAGGGCGAATCTAGCTGGAAAATCGATCGCGGCCGGAAATAAAGAGAAACCCAAACCCTTAACGAGCGCGATCGCCCCCAGGGGATCGCGTCTAGAACCCTTACGCGATCGTAGCGTAGAATAAGGAACTGTCTGCCCGCCGAGTTCTCTCGGACGCCGAACACCAAGCCGATTCGGCGAACCCGGCCGGTGTAAGAAAGCCCACGAAAGTTTGAGAAACCATTAAGCTTAACGCCTATGGATGTTGCCAATCTTGCCACGCAGCTTAACGCTGAAACCATATTGCCCGAGGGCATCGTACTCACGACCCTCTTACTCGTAATCGTCGGAGATTCCATCGTCGGACGCCGTTCCGCCAGTTGGACCCCCTACCTAGCGATCGCGGGATTACTGGCGTCGATCGTCGCACTCATCTACCAGTGGGACAACCCCGATACCTTCGGATTTCTGGGAGCCTTTAACAGCGACCCCCTCAGCCTAGTCTTTCGCGGCATCATCGCCCTGTCCACAGCCGTAACCGTGTTGATGTCCGTGCGCTACGTCGAACAAAGCGGCACGTCCCTGGCGGAATTTCTGGGCATCATGCTGACGGCGACCCTCGGCGGGATGTTCTTATCCGGTGCCAACGAATTGGTGACGATTTTCGTCGCCCTCGAAACCCTCAGTATCTCCTCTTATCTCCTGACGGGATACATGAAACGGGATACGCGATCGAACGAAGCCGCCCTGAAATACCTACTCATCGGCGCCTCGAGTTCCGCCGTATTCCTCTACGGCGTCTCGCTGCTGTACGGACTCTCTGGCGGAGAAACCCAACTCGATAAAATCGCCACCGTCATCGCCCAAAGCGATAGCAGCCAAGCCATCGGCTTAGCCATCGCCCTCGTCTTTACCATCACCGGAATCGCCTTCAAAATCTCCGCCGTTCCCTTCCACCAATGGACGCCGGACGTTTACGAAGGCTCGCCCACTCCCGTCGTGGCGTTTCTGTCTGTCGGTTCCAAAGCCGCTGGATTCG
This sequence comes from Baaleninema sp., assembly GCF_049974805.1. Taxonomy (NCBI): domain Bacteria; kingdom Bacillati; phylum Cyanobacteriota; class Cyanophyceae; order Oscillatoriales; family Oscillatoriaceae; genus Baaleninema; species Baaleninema sp. The sequence goes on along the minus strand of NZ_JBNGCO010000063.1, from coordinate 19,171 downwards.
CCCTCGCCATTCGCCTGCTGGTGACCGCCTTCGGTTCCCTCACCGACCAATGGCATTTCGTCTTCACCGCCTTAGCCATCCTCAGCATGATCCTGGGGAACGTGGTCGCCCTGGCGCAGACGAGCATGAAACGCATGCTCGCCTACTCCTCCATCGCCCAAGCCGGATTCGTCATCATCGGCTTACTCGCCGGAACAGACGCCGGTTACGCCAGCATGGTGTTTTACCTCCTGGTGTACCTGTTCATGAACCTGGGCGGTTTCGCCTGCGTCATTCTGTTCTCCCTGCGGACGGGAACCGATCGCATCAGCGAATACGCCGGACTCTACCAAAAAGATCCCCTGCTGACCCTGGGACTGAGCATCTGTCTGCTGTCTCTCGGTGGAATTCCCCCCCTGGCTGGCTTCTTCGGCAAAATTTATCTGTTCTGGGCCGGTTGGCAAGCGGGGCTGTATCTCCTGGTGTTGTTGGGCTTGGTCACGAGCGTCGTCTCCATTTACTACTACATCCGCGTCGTGAAGATGATGGTGGTCAAAGAGCCGCACGAAATGTCCGATTCCGTGAAAAACTACCCGGAAATTCGCTGGAACCTGCCGGGAATGCGCCCCTTACAAGTGGGCGTTGTCTTGTCGGTGTTAGTCACCTCCCTGGCGGGAATCCTCTCGAATCCGCTGTTTACCCTGGCTAACGATTCCGTAACCAAATCTCCGGTGTTGCAATCCTCGATTTCTGCGCCCCAATCGGTGGCGTCGGCAATGGTCGAGGTGAAATCCGTTCCCACGGAAACGCCGTAGTTTACGCAACTCCCTCAACTCGGAGAGAGAGAACGATAAAAACCCGGTTCCTTCAAGGAAACCGGGTTTTTTCAAGGGATTGATTTCGATTCGACGACCCTAACGCACGAACTGCGGCATCACTTCAGCAGCGGTGAACAAACCGTTAATACCGCGACGGTGCAGCGAAATGCCCGCTTTCAAATAGCCGAACGCCGGACCGCAGACGTTGGCGGCCATGCTGGTTTCGTCGCCGAGGGTGAAGGTATGAGAGGACTCTTTTCCTTCAAAGGTGCGTCCGGTAACGCGGACGTGGGTACTGAGGGGTTTTTTGGGATTGCGGGTATCGACGATACCGCCAACGGTGACGCGATCGCGGGAAACGATACCGGCCAATTCCAGCATGATATCGTCCGCGTGTTCCATATTTTCCAGCTTCAGGATGCCGTTGGTTTCATCGAGAAGCGCCTCCACTTCCGCATCGCTCATGGCACGGGCTTTCTCCACATCGTACCCCGGCATATGGGCGATATCTTCGCGGATGGTGGCGCGATAGGCTTCCCAGTTGGCAATTCCGACGCCGAAGGTGATTTCTACCTTGTGAATTTCCGCGTAACTTTGGGCAGCCAGAGACGCCGCCGCCGTCAGCAGTCCCGGCGTCGCACCGCATCCAGTCATGTAGGTCATTCCAGCGGCTTGTAAGTCGTTTTGTAACTCGAGGAGTTGTTCGACGGCACTGGTGCGTTTGAGAGCATCCACGAGGACGCCTTTCCAGCCCGATTCGATAAACTGACGGGCAACGGATGCCATGAAGCTGTTGGGGAGGTTCGGCAACGCCAAGAAGTAGCCGTCTACGTCGGGAGCGTTGGCGATGAGGTCGCCGATACTTTCGTCGCTGAGGGTTCCGACCCCTTCGAGATGACCGATCGATCCCCGTTCGTTGTAAGTGGCGATACAGCGATCGGGATCTAAACCGTTGGTATCGTAAGCGTAACCGTGGCGATCGGCAACAGCCACCAGGCGCATTTCCTGTTTCGGGGCGAGGACGCGACTGGCCGCTTGCCCCAAGCCGCCGAAGCCCAGGACGCCGACGCGCAGGGGAGATTGGGTTTGGGAAGGTTGATTGGCACTCATCATGAATAGATTCAGACTGGCAAACAGACTAATCCTTCATTCTCCCATCCTCCGGGGATTTTTGGGTGCGATCGCAGTGATGAGCGGCGGTAATACAACATTTGCTGGACTTCGATGCCCATTTTCTGGCCGCGTCACACCCCCTACCGCTGTTCGCCGCTCCCAGAATTGCAATATTTTTTCAACTAGAGGCGAAATTGACTTGACGCTTTTGGGAAGTTGCGGGAAACTTATTACTTATTAGAGTGGGCTTGTCACTTTTGATAAGCAATATAAAGTTTTGACGCCTTTGGCGTGTTTTTATTAAGATTTGATACAAGTCGTGTAGAGTCTGGGGTCGATCGAATCCTCCCATACCAGCGGCTATTACCATAAGTTTCCAATTTTTTCAACCCCAAAGCGGTAATTAAACCTCATGGAAACATTAGAATTCGTTATCTACCCAGACGGCAGAGTGGTCGAAACGGTGACCGGAATTTCCGGCGCGTCTTGCGCGGAAGTCACGGCTGCGATCGAGGAACAACTCGGAATTGTTCTCAACCAAGAGAAGACCTCCGAGTATTACGCACAAACGCAGGAAACAGCCGCAACTGCCAAAGCGCAGACCACCTCGTTCAGCGAGTGGTAAAGGTTGGCCTCGTGTCCCGATTTTGTCCCGATTTTGTCCCGATTTATCGATTTTCAAATCGTTTCTTAGGTTACTATGTCTCACTTTAGCCATATCAAAACTCAAATCCGCAATCTGAGCGCGTTGCAAACGGCTTTAAGCGAACTCGGCATCGACTGGAAAGCCGGCCCCAAAGACGTGCGCGGCTATCGCGGTCAAACCCACACCGCCGAGGTGGTCATCGAGCAAGAGAACGGATACGACATTGGATTTAGCTGGAACGGTCAAGCTTACGACCTCGTGGCCGATTTGCAATACTGGCAACAAAACGGTTCGGTCGATCGCTTTTTGAACAAAATCACCCAACAGTACGCCTTTCAAACGGTGATGCAGGAAACTGCCAAACAAGGTTTCCAGGTGTCCGAACGCCAAAACCGTCAAGACGGTTCCATCCGCTTAGTGCTGCAACGCTGGAGTGCGTAATGACTGATGCTGCCCCCATGCCCCCCGAATCAGCCCCCGATCGCTCGGGTTTCGAGCCGGAGTTAGGCGGGACGCTTCGGGAAGCCCCCGATCGCTCGGGTTTCGAGCCGGAGTTAGGCGGGACGCTGCGGCAAAAGGGCGTTTACGTTGATGAAGTGACCTGCATCGGTTGCAAGCATTGCGCCCACGTCGCACGGAATACCTTCTACATCGAGCCGGATTACGGACGGGCCCGGGTCGTCAATCAAGACGGCGATTCGGAGGAGATCGTCCAAGAGGCGATCGATACCTGTCCGGTAAACTGCATTCACTGGGTCGAGTACGAGGAATTAAAACGGCTGGAAGCCGAACGCCGAAATCAAGTGATTCCCGTGGCCGGATTTCCCGTGAGCCGGAGATAACCCGGGTTCCTAATTTCCTAATTTCCTATACCCAGCTGGCTCCTGTTTCCTCGAGAGACAGGAGCTTTTTTAGAGCTTTTTTAATTGATATTTGAGAATTGCTTCCCCTCTCCCCGGCTCCTCAATACAACACCTTATCCGCCTTCTGTTCCCAGGCGAGGAAGGCTTGCAGACCTTCTTCGTGGAGGAGTTGGGTGGCGCTGATGCGGCGTTGGCTTAGCGGAAGTGCGATTTCTCGGTAAATGAGGGAGTCGTCGAAGCCCACTTGAGCGGCGTCGTGGCGGGTGCAGGCGTAGACAATTCGATCGATCCTCGCCCAGTAAATCGCTCCCAAACACATGGGACAGGGTTCGCAAGAGCTGTAGAGGGTACAGCCTTTGAGTTCGAAGGTTCCCAGGGTTTGGCAAGCTTGGCGGATGGCGACGATTTCGGCGTGGGCGGTGGGATCGTTGGTGGAGGTGACGTTGTTGTTTCCCTCGGCGACGATTTCGCCGTCTTTGACAACCACCGCCCCAAAGGGACCGCCGCGATCGCTCGTGACGCCTTCGATGGCTAAGTCGATAGCCAGTTTCAGAAATTCCCGATCTCGATCGTTCACGGTAACACCCTCAAAGATTCGCCGATTTCACTGCCGATCGACTTAAAGAAACTGTTGTAATCGGGGAATTAAGCGATCGGCGGGAAGTGCCCCTTCAATACGATCGACCGGTTCCCCGTTTTTAAACAATACCAAAGTCGGCAACGCCGAAATCTGATACTGTCCGGCGATGGCGGGATATTTATCGGTGTCGATTTTCACCACCCGCAGTTTTGTTTTCAGCGTTTGGTTCACCTGTTCCAGAATCGGCACCATCATCTGACAGGGGCCGCACCAGGTGGCGTAAAAATCCACCAATACCGGAACCTCCGATTCGTCGAGGAGTTCCTGAAAACTGTTGAATTGCTTTTTGACTGCCATAGGAGTTGTTGTCGTCGTTACAGACCGGACAAAGCCAGCACGTTATTTATATATAACAATATTCCCATCGGTTAACCCTGTCGCGATCGCCGAACCTCGTTGTCGGAAAGGTTATTGAGAATAAACTCCGTCGCCGCCTCGCGATCGAGGGGAGGAGCGAAATAGTATCCTTGTCCGGCGTGACAGTGATGGCGGGAGAGAAACGCCACTTCTTCGAGGGATTCGATCCCTTCGGCGATGGTTTCGAGGTGGAGGTTCGCGGCCAGATCGATAATGGATTTGACAATGACGGGATTTTCGACGCCGTGGTTGGTTTTCGAGGGACTCGAAATAAAGGATCGATCTATTTTTAAAACGTGAATGGGAAATCGATGTAAATAACTCAAGGACGAATAGCCCGTACCGAAATCGTCGAGGCAAATCCGAACCTTGCGACTCCGTAAAAGTTTTAAAATTTGCGCGGCTAAATCGTAATTTTCAATCAGTATACTTTCTGTTATTTCTATTTTTAAAAATTGGGAATTTAGTCTCGTCTCTCGAAGAATATTTTCAATTTCTTGAACGATATCTAATTGTGTGAAATGCCGTCCCGACAAATTAATACTAACCGAGAGATCGGGCAGTTCGGGAAAGCGATCGCGCCAACGGCGTAACTGCGAACAGGCTTCTCGTAGCACCCATTTATCGATTTCGACCACCAATCCCGTATCTTCTGCCACCGGGATAAAATCTCCCGGCGAAATCGTTCCCCGTTCGGGATGTTGCCAGCGCACCAAGGCTTCAAATCCCTGAATTTTGAGTGTTTTTAAACAGACGATCGGTTGAAATAAAACTTGAAAATCTTGGCGCTCGATCGCATGGCGCAAGGCACTTTCAATTTGCATTCGCTGTAACGCCGCTGTATACATCGAGGCATCGAAAATCGCGTATTTCTGGCTCGATTCTTTGGCGGAATACATGGCGATATCGGCATCTTGCAACATCCGTTCTGGACGCTCGTAATCTGCTGAACCGATGACGATGCCGATACTGGCGGTGATAAAAAACTCGTGGCCGTTTAAGAAAACCGGCTCTTCTAAGGTGCGATGAATGCGAGAAGCCACTTCGATCGAATCGTGGATGTCGACAATTTCATCGAGTAATACTACGAATTCGTCGCCCCCCAACCGCGCCGCTGTATCCACAGTGCGGATGCAAGACACCAAGCGATCGGCGATGATTTGCAACAGTCGATCGCCCATACTGTGACCGAGGCTGTCGTTGACCACCTTGAAGCGATCTAAATCCAAAAACAAGACGGCGAATCGGTCTTGACTCTCCACATCCTCAGAGACGGCTTGTCCTTTGGCGCGATCTAAACGATGTTGCAGGCGATCGACCAACAAAGTCCGGTTCGGTAATCCCGTCAAACCGTCATGTAAGGCGTCATGGCGGAGTTTTGCCTCCATTTTCTCCCGTTCCCTCAATTCCCGTTGAGCTTGCTTATAAAGTTCCCCTTGACCGATCGCAATCGCCAACTGATCGGCTACCTGTTTCAGCAACACTCCTTCGTCATCAGTCCACCGCCGAGGTCGATCGCACTGGTGAACGCACAGCAGTCCTTTTACCGTCCCTTCATGACGAATCGCCACGTCCAGCATCGCCTGAATCCCTAAATCGTCCACAATAGGAAACAGATCCGCCAGCAAAGGTTCGGTACTTACATCGTCCGTGGCGACAGCCGCCTCGCAAGACAGCACTAACTGAGCGTGAGGATTGTTCCGCAAGGGAATCTGTCGGTATCGTTCCCCTTGAATTCCCGGTGCTGTCGCCACCATCGTATAACTAAAAAATTCGTCTGTATCCGAACAGAGTGCTACTAAGCCGCGACTGGCTTGAAACGCCTCCAACACCTCCTGAGTCGCTCGTTGCAAAATCTTGTCGAGATCGAGACTGTTACGAATCGCCGCCAGGATTTCATTGAGGAGTCGTTCCCGTCTCGCTTGAACAGTGGTTCGTTCCAAAAGCTGGCTTTGTTGAATAGCAATAGCCACCTGATCCGCCAGTTGTCGGAGAAAGTCGATTTCCCAAGTTTCCCAATTACGAGACCCCTGACAGTGGTGGAGGATGAGAAATCCCCAAAGGCGGTTGTCGCCATTGATGGGAACCGTCAGATGCGATCGAACCTGAAACCGTCGTAAAAAAGCTCGCGTACCCTCCTCCAAAATCGCCGTTTCAATATCGTCGATTTGGCAGAGTTTTTGAGGACAGGATAAACAGAAATCTTCCGAGAGTTTCGGTGACTCATCTCGATGACAAAAAACCTGCCAACTAGCGCCCAATAAAGGCGGCCAGGATTCCAACACCGACTCAACGAGGATTTCTCCGGTTTCCTGACCGTTAGTACGACAGACCGCCACTCGATCGACCCCCAACATTTCCCGTACCTCCGTCACCGTAGCATTGAGAACCTGCTCGATCTCCAAACTTTGGCGAATGTGGCTGGTAATTTTGGCTAAGAGCCCTTCCCGTTCGGCTTGGCGGCGTACCAACTCCTCCGCCTGTTTGCGGGCGGTAATATCGAGAAGAACCCCTTGTAACAGCAGGGGATTGCCCGCGTCGTCGAGAACCACCGTCGCGCGATCGAGAATCCACAACACCCGTCCGTCTCGAGTCAACATTCGATATTCCTTTACCAGAGGATGTTGAGTTTCTTGAGTAGTGATGACATCCTGCAACACCACATCGCGATCGTCCGGATGCAGTCGTTCGTACCACAAATGGGGATTCTCAATCCATTCCTGGGCTGTATAGCCCAACATCCTCTCGATTTGATTGCTGATATACAGCGTCGTACTAGTCTCGTCCAACGCAGCAGTATAAACAGCCGCCGGTATCTGTTCCACCAGAGTTCGATATTGCGCTTCGCTGTGTCGCAGGCGATTTTCAGCCTGTTTGCGATCGGTAATGTCCCAATTAACCCCGATTGCCCGTTGGGGGTTGCTGTCTTCATCAACAAGAATAATCGCGTGGGCTTCAATAAATCGAGTTTGTCCGTCCGGCCGCAGAATGCGAAATTCATCGTCCCAGTCGCGCTTTTCCGAGATCGATCGTTGTAGGGTCTCTTCCACCTTCCTCAAATCTTCCGGATACACCCATTGAGCCCAACTCTCATAAGTTGCGCCGAAATCTTCCGGGGCGATGCCGTAAATTTCGTACATGGGAGCGTCCCAAAGCAGTTGCTGGCTGGATATATCTAAATCCCAAATGCCGATTTCTGCCGAAGTCGTCGCCAGGGTCAATCGCTGCGTAACCCGCTCGATTTCCGCCTCCGCTGCCTTGCGAGCGTTAATATCAGTAATCGTTCCGGCAATGTACTGTAAATTGCCCTCGTTGTCGTAAATCAGCGATGGTAAAGCACTGACCCATTGAATGCTGCCGTCTTTACGGATATATCGTTTTTCTAATGGCTGCGTGACCGTCTCGCCCCGGAAAACAGCTTCCATGTATTGTTGGTTTCGATCGAGATCCTCAGGATGAGTCACATCCATATAAGCGAGCTGTTGCAGTTCCGCCTCGCTGTACCCGAGAAGGTCGCAATACCGCCGATTGGCGCGGAGGAAACGCCCATCCAGCCCCGCCAAAACCATCCCCACCAAAGACTGCTCGAACAGGGCGCGGAAGCGTTTCTCGCTGGCTCTGAGATGGTCTTGAACCCGCTGGAGTTCAGTTAAATCGCGAACGCTGGCGACAATACCGGATACCTCGCCGTTGGCTTCGACATAAGGGGAATAAGTAACACTGAGAAATCTAGAATTTGTCGGCTCGAACTCGTACCAAAGCTCGTATTGAACAGTTTCCCCCGCCAAACAACGATCGAGTTTCGGTCGAATCGTCGTCTCCACAACCTCCGAATTTAAAAGGTCAAACACCGTGCAGCCGAGGAGTTCCTCAGCAGAAACCCCGAACCATTTTGTATAGCCGGAATTGACGATTTGATAGGTATAGTTTCGATCGAGCAACGCCATCCCGTCCGAAGAAGCAGAAACAACGCGCTCAAAACGACGCAGATTGTCCTCAGCCTGTTTTCGATCGCTAATATCCGTTAAAATGCCGTTCCAAAGAATACTGTCATCCTCTTGTAACAGCGGCATCGCTTCCCCCAGCATCCATTTCACCCGGCCGCTGGCGGTGCGAACGCGAAACTCGAGACTCCATTTCTCTAACCTCACCGCCGATCGCGCGATCGACTCCCGAAACCCTTCCACATCCTCATTAAAAACTAAATCCCACATCAAGCGAGGATTGTCCATCACCGCTTCCGGGTCAATCTCATAGAAATCGCGAACCGCATCGCTGATAAAAACAAAGCTTTCCTCTCCCGCTGCATCGAGGCGATATTGGTACACTACACCAGGGACAGCATTAGCGATTTGCCGCAATTGAGCCTCTCGGTTTCGTAGAGCTTGTTCGGCATATTTGAGGTCGCTCACATCTGAGATAATAGAATCCCAAACAATATCGCCGTTGCCTTGAAGTTCCGGTTGTCCGGCGCCCCGCAGCCACTTCTGACCACCGGACGGCGTAGTAATTCGCCATTCACAAAACCAGGGTTCCAGAGTTCTCGCTGAATCAGACACCGATTGCGACACCCTCTCGAAGTCTTCAGAATCGATCGTGTCCCACAGAACCCCTATATCTCGTTCGATCGACTCCGCTGTAACCTCCCAAATCCCCTCACAACTGGGACTGATATAGTTGACCTCATCAGAACCATCAGGATGCAAAACATAACGGTAAATAGCACCGGGAACATTAGCCGCCATATGGCAAAAACGGGTTTCACTTTTGAATAAAGCATCCTCAGTTTGTATTCGATCGAGATAGTTCCCGATTTTCGTAGCCGCCAACTGCAACAGCAGGATATCGGCTTCAGTCCACAGACGGGGTTCCAGAGCGTCGAAGCCGAGAAAGCCGTACCAGCCTTCACCAACAAATAGGGGCAAAATCAATATCGAAGCAATATCTTGAGCTTCCAGGATTTCTCGTTCTACTGAAGGAAAGGTTTCCACATTGCCACAGATAACTTGTCCCTGTCGAAGGAGATTCCGCCAGCGATCGAACCGATTTTGGTAGGGAGAGAATTGCAGAATTTCGTTGTGGAATTGCGGCGTGACCCCGACCGCCACAACTTCGTGAATCTGACGCACACACAACCCCCGTTCCGGGTCGTCGACGTTTTCAAATAAATACACACGACTAGCCTCAGCAGTAGCCAGCAAACGTTTCAACACTCGATCGATAGCATCAGCATCCCCTTGGAGGAGTTCCTTCGAACATAGTTCCAACACCCGTTCCTGACGGTAACGTTTTTGCAGAGCCGCCTCAGCCCGAACGCGCTCAGTAATATCTTCTCCAACACTGGTGACGCTGAGGATATTGCCCTCCCGATCGCGAAACAGCGTATTGTTCCAAGCCACAAGACGCCGTTCCCCCTCTCGCGTCACAATTTCGTTTTCGTAGTATCGTCGATTTCCAGACTCAACGAGCTGGCGAAAAACGCCCTCCCGCATCTCTTCTCGGATATCTAGAGGAACGAATCGATCGAACCAATTGGAATACAAAACCTCTTCCCGCGTCCATCCCGTCAATTGCAGGAGAAAATCGTTACAGAACAAAACCCTACCATCTCCATCGAGCATCACCGCCACCAGGGACATACATTCAAGAACAGTCCGCAGGCGCCGTTCCGACTCCAGCAAATCCAACTCAGCCTGTTTTCGTTCCGTAATATCCCGTCCCACCCCCACAATAGCCGTCACATTACCCGCCCTATCTACCACCGCCGTATCAGACCATCCCAGCCAGCGCCATCCATACTCAGTCATCGCTCGCTGTTCGATATAACAGCAGTGAGGCGGTTGCCACAACTGCCTCATACTCGCCTGAGTTTCAGCTCGATCGTCCTCATGAACCAAAGGCATGAACCGAGACCCCAGCAGTTCCTCAGAAGAAAGCCCAAACAGTTGGCAGTAAGAAGGACTAACAAAAAGAAAACGTCCTTCCGTATCGACCTTAACCACCAAATCCGTTTGATTTTCCACCAACAGCCGATAACTAGCCTCATTTTCTCGCAAAGCCGCCTCACTGCGTTTGCGTTCAGTAACATCAAGAAGAACCCCATCAAGGTAAAACAGTCGATCGACCTCATCCTCAAAACCCTGTCCTTGCTCGTAAATCCAGCGTTCCTCACCATTGGCATCAATAATCCGGTATTCCAACCGGAACGGCTCCCCATTAGCCACAGCATCTTCAATAGAGCAGCGGACGAACGCCTTATCATCGGGGTGAATAATACTGAAGAAGGATCTCACACAATTATTGAGGAATTCAGCAGCAGCATATCCGGTCACCTCTCGAATACCGTCGCTGAGATAGACCATCGTCCAGTATTCATCCCAATAGCAACGATAGACAACGCCGGGAATATTCTGCACGAGAGTGCGATACCGCTGTTCGCTGGCCTGCAACACAGCCTCAGCCTGTTGGCGATAGCTGACATCCTGCTTAACAGCAATAAATCGCAGAATCTCACCGCTTTCAGCATCAGTAACCGGCGTAATCGTCATTTCCTCAAAATAGAAACTGCCGTCTTTGCGGCAGTTGACGAGTTGGCCGTGCCAAACTCCCCCCGAGAGAATCCTCTCCCACATTTGCTCGTAAAAACTTCGATCGTGGCAGTTGCTTTTGACCAAATCTCGGGGATTTCGATCGATCGCCTCCTCAAACGGATATCCCGTCAGTTGGCTGAAAGCAGGATTGACCCATTCGATGATGCCCTCGCCATCGGTGATGACAATCGCATTGGCGCAGGCTTCCAGGGCGCGGGTTTGGATCTCGAGTTGTCGTTGAGTGTCGGCGAAGGAAGTGAAAATGAGGAGATGTCGTTGCGGTGCAATATTGGCCGTCAGTAGGTAATCGACGCCGGCGATGGCGCCCCCCTTCTGACGTAAATACCATCGACCCGATTGGGGATTGTCCGCTTGTCGTTCGATCGCCTGTTGCCACTGGTTCTCGAATTCGGACAGGCTCTCGACCCTCAGGAAATCGACGAGACGACGCTCTCGGATTTCTTCGGTCGATCGACCCAGCAGTTGACAGATGGGTTCGTTCAGCTTCAGGACTCTACTGCGATCATCCACGATGGCAACGCCTAGAACGTTCGATCCTGTGATTTGAAACGCCTCGTTCCCGCGATCGCTCTGGCGATCTCCTGTATTTTTAGGGTTAGAATTTGACATTTGCGAGACACTCGGAAACTGCTGGGGACAAGCAGAGGATTTATCGCCGAAGACTTCGGGGCTAGAGCCGTCGGTGGGAATATGAGATAGAAACGGCGTCAGGAGATGACGAGCAAAGGTAACTTTCGTTAAGAAAGTGAGATAACAACGGGATTGCCCAGGAGGGAATCTTCCCTCGGGATTTTTTAACTTCTGTTATTTCTATAATATAACTTATTTTTGGGAAAGCGATCGTCTGAGGGTTGCAAACTTTTTAATATGGCGTTTTGTGTGAAGTGCTATCTCGCTGGGGGGATATTAAAGACAATCTATAGATTTAAGAAGCCCGACATCTTGCAGAGCGGGTTTTGGATATTCGATATGGACTAAAACCAGGTTTGGAATGTTCGAGATGGCAAAATATCTTATATTTATCCTGAGTCTATCCTATATGGTATGGATTCAAATGAAAATCGGTTGAATTCAGGAAAAGTCTTGTGGAGAAAGTCTCGTTATGCTTTAATAGATTGGTTGACGAAAAGTTCGCGCCACAACATCTCAACCCCAAAAAAATATGTTTTGATTATGTTTTTATTATAATTTCCCCGAAAATCTCTTGCGGCGAAGTGATTGAATTGGGAAATGTCTTCGAGATTTATAATATTTTTTGAGGACTCTTGTTTTTTTGGGGTTTTAGCAATTAAAATCTAAACAAAAAATAAATATTTAAATTAGTTTACTTTCTAAACTCTAATCAATCATAGAATTTTTTACATCTAAAAAAACGATGTCTCACAAACCCAGCAATAAGGAGACGGTCTGTTGTCTGTATCAGTTATTTAGGGGTAAAATATTGTCCGAAACCTCGGATTGCTCGTTCTGCTTTCGGAAAATATGATTTTTTGAGAAACTCAAGCCAAATATTTTAATAAAACTTAAAAAACACAGAAAAACGTTGCAAGAAACCCATTGAATCGATCCCCGAAATGATGTTACCGATTCGATACGCGATCGCCTCCCTCCTCACCTGGAGTGTCGCCACAATTCCCCTCCAAGCCCAACAGCCCCCGATTTGCGAAGATCGCCTTCCCGAGGCGATCGCAACCGTTCGTCACCGCCAAACCCCTCGCGCCACCTGGGGCATCCTCATCGAACCTCTGACCCCTCGAAATCCACCCCTTTACCGCCACAACCCCCAACAGTACCTACTTCCCGCTTCTAACGCCAAACTCCTCACCACCGCCGCTGCATTGCAACGGTTGGGTCCCGACTATCGCGTTCGCACCTCCGTCTATCTCACCGATACCACCTCCGACCCTCCCCAGACCAAGGACTCTTCAACAGCCGGACGGGAACTGCACCTGGTGGGACGGGGCGATCCCAGTTTGACGACCGATTCCTTACGGGAACTGGCGCAACAGGTAGCCCAGGCGGGCGTTACATCCGTCGATCGCCTGATTCTTCACGATAGCGTTTTCGGTGGAGACGCCATCAACCCCAACTGGGACTGGGAAGACGTTCAAGCCGGATACGGCGCCCCCGTCAACAGTACGATTCTCGATCGAAACGAAATTCCCTTTATCCTGCATCCCCAACAAGCGGGACAACCCCTGCGCGTGGAATGGGAACGATCGATCGATCGCCGAAGGTGGAGACTGGAGAATCGATCGCGAACCGTCCCCCCAGACCAACCCGAATGGCTCTCCATCGGACGGGATTTAACCAGTCCCACCATTCGCATCGCCGGACAACTCATCGAAGGATCGCCCGCCGAACCCGTTTCCGTGGCCGTCGTCGATCCCGCCACCGCCTTTTTGCAGCAATTCCGAAACGTCTTAACCGCCGAAGGAATCGCCGTCGCCGAGAGTCGCGTCGTAGAAACCCCAATGCAGATAAGGGGTCGAGAAATCGCCGCCGTAGACTCTCCCACCGTGGCGGAACTGGTCGATCGCGTGAACGGCGTCAGCGATAATCTCTATGCAGAAGTCCTGTTGCGTTGGCTGGGAACCACCCTTCCCGACGACGGAACCTCGGCCGCACAACGGGGAATTCGAGTCGTGGAAGACAGCCTGATCTCGTTAGGGATCGATCGCCACAGTTTCGTTCTCAACGACGGTTCGGGACTCTCCCGCTTAAACTGGGTCAGTCCCCAAGCCTTAGTGCAGACGTTGCAGGCCATGGCGCGATCGCCCTACGCTGAAATATATCGCAACTCTCTTCCCACCTCGTCCCTGGCCGAAAATACCGCTGTCATCTCCGCCAAAACCGGAACTCTCACCGGAGTTTCCGCCTTATCGGGATATTTAAACCATTCCCGTTACGGAACCTTAGTCTTTAGTATTATCGTCAATAACGCCGATGACACGACCGCCGAACAGCGATCGCGCATCAACGACATTCTGTTACTCTTAACCCGCTTGCATCCCTGTGCCGAATCGCACGAATCCAGCTCGATCGAACCCTCGATCGACCCCTAAAACTCAACCAACCCACAATACCAATTCCCCTTCGAGTTTGAAAATGAACGAACTCCAACATCTCGCCGCTTGGGTCAAAGAACAATATCCCGAAGGTTATTTACTAACCTGGCTGTTAAACCAACCGGGGTTGTGGTGGTGTGACGGCGAACTCTATCAAGCCGCCTTATCCCGAGATGGGGCGCGTCTGAAGCGTTTCGTCCAAAACAACGAACAACAGGAAATGTTGCAGGGAATGACCAACCGCCTGTCTGCTGACAGTTGGAACGCGATGGCGGCGAGTTTAGCTTCGATTTTTGCGGTGTACCAACGGGAGTTAACTCAATTACAAGAACGTCGCTTACATCAGATGGCAAACTCGAAAATGGGTCAACTGAATTCTGATGTCAATTCTGATGTCAATTCTGATGTCAATTCTGATTGGTCGTCGGATATTTCAGTGCAAAAACCCCTTCCCGATCCCACCGCAGACCCCATTACTGGCGTCGATTGATGCCTGTTGAGTCAGATACCCTATTATCATATTTTGTGTGTTTTGTCAATCTCCGATCTCGAAAAGATACGATCTCGAAAAGTTTTCTGCACCACTGAGACGGAATCCGAAGCTCAAACCGCCGTGTTGTCAAACTCTATTATCGAACTTTTTCCATGCACTGTTCTTCAAGTAATAAAAGAACAGATTTTTCTTGGAAATTTTGAGCGAGTTGGATCAGTCTCTGAGAAAACGCCGCGTATTTCGGATCGTCTCGTTGGAGGGCTTCGCATTGCTTGACGATACGCTTCAACGAACCTCGTCGCGCTGAATGTAACAGCGATTCGAGAACCTCTGGCGGCGGAACGATCCATTCTCCGGTAACCGCTCGCTCTTCTTCCTGAGTATCGCTAACCGCTTGACAAGTTGCGGTTGGCGAAGCCCTGTAAATCCATTTTAACTCGAGCTGTTCTTCTAAAATTTGAAGCAGGCGATCGAGCTGAACCGGACGGGGTAAAAAATCGTCGCTTCCCGCATTAGAGCTTTGATTTCGATCGCGCTCGAAAACGCTGGCGGAAGAAGCAAGAATTTTGACATCTCGAAGTTCGGGAACCTGACGGATGCGACGCATCATCTCAAACCCGTCGAGAACGGGCATCACTAAATCCGTTAAAATCAGGTCGGGACGTTCTCGCTTCGCCGTTTCGAGTCCCGCTTGTCCGTCGTCGGCTTGTAAGATTTCAAAACCGAGGGGTTCCAGCAAACTGACGATAATGGCGCGATTTTGCACTTTGTCGTCCACCAGTAAAATTTTACGTTTTCGCCCTTCGTAGCCGATCGCACAAGCGGGGGAACTCGCGCGATCGCTCCCTTCGCGATCGGACAGGGGAATATCTAACTCAAACCAAAAACAACTCCCCTGTCCCAACTGACTGCGAACTTGAATTTCGCCCCCCATCAAGTTGACGATTTTTTGAGCGATCGCCAATCCTAACCCCGTTCCTTCCGCAATGCGATGGGATTCCCCCACTTGCTCGAAGGGAAGAAAGATTTTTTGGAGTTGCTCCGAATTCATCCCGATTCCGGTATCTTCAATTTGGAAGTGAATCCGTTGCGTCAGCGTCTCCTGAACATCCCCCTTCGCGTTAGTCGAGGAACTTGGCGTCTCGGCGAGTTGCGACGAGTCGGCGGTTCTCACGGAAAACACGACGCCGCCGTGTTGCGTGTACTTCACGGCGTTTCCAAGTAAGTTAATTAACAACTGTCGCAACCGCTTTTCATCAACGCGCACGTTGACCGGTAAATCCTCAGAAGTCCGAAACGTAAAGGATAAATCTTTCTCAGTGGCGCGAATTTGGCAGATTTCAGCAATTCCCGTCAGCAACGAAGGAAAGTGAACGTCCTGCGGGTGCAGTTCCATTTTCCGCGCCTCGATTTTCGACAAATCCAGAATGTCGTTAATCAGCGTCAGCAGGTGAGAACCGCACTGATGGATGATTTCGACCCCCTGACGCTGCTGGTTGAGGTCGGGACTGCGCTGGAGAATTTGCGCGTAACCGAGAATTCCGTTGAGGGGGGTACGCAGTTCGTGGCTCATATTCGCCAGAAACTCGCTTTTGGCCCGAGAGGCGGCGTCGGCTCGGTTTTTTTCACTTTCGAGACAGTGAGTGTACTCGCCAATCCGTTGGATGAGTTGGTTGAAGGATCTCGCAAGCGATCCCACTTCGTCGGCGGTGGTGACGGGACAGCGTAAGTCGAAATTGGAGTCTCGGGTTACGTCGTGGGCCACGCGCTCGACGGCTTGTAGGGGTCGGGCGATGGCGCGACTGGTCACGAGGACGAGGGCGACAGACAGCGCCACAGACAGACCGATGCTTCCGAAGACGATCTGTCGCCGCAGGGTTTCGGCTTGGCGTTGTTCGTATTGGGCGGTTTGATACTGGCTTTCGACCACATCTTCAATCCACATGAGATGTTCGAGGAGTCGATCGAAAGACACTTGAATGTCTGTGGCGGGAGACTGAGACAGGGTTCGTACTACTTGCTGTTGGGCTTCGGGAACTTCTGAGGCTTGCAGGTTCGGCGGATCGAGCTGTTCCCATAACTCGGTAATCAGCAGCTTGTACTCGGCGGTGGTATTTCGGTACTTTTCAAGGATGGCGTTCAGTTTGTCAGCGTTGACGTCGGACTCGCTTTCGTATCGATCGATAAACTGCTCGAAATCTCGAACCACCTGGTTAACTCGGTTGGCGTCCGCTCTAAATTTCGCCGCTTCGTAATCGAACCAAATCGAATCCCCTAAAACGGCGGTGAGCCGTTGGGGATGCAGGCGCATCGCACTGACGGCGTTTTCCAGTTCCAGCACGAGATGCTGTTGTCGGTCTGCAATCTCTAAATGTTCCTGGGCTCGATTTTGATAGTAGTCTCCCACGAACACCCCAGCCAGCGAGCCGCAGATGGCGACGCCGAGAGACAGGGAATATCCCAGGCTGATTTTCTGAGCGATACTCAATCGATCGATCGCGCGTTTCACCGGAAATCCAACTGCGGGAGAGAACTGTTTTAGTTTAGTGGAAATACAGAGGAAGCTGACGAGAACTATCATACCTACCCGAAGAAATTTCAACTCAACCCAATCGCTACTTTAAAAATTGCCCCTGTCCGATGGCGCGATAGGCTTCTCGAATACTGTCGTAGTCTCCATCCGACACGGCGGTTAACTCAGAGCCTCGATACTTCACTGTCCCTGGCCTCGACGCTAAAGCCGTTGTCAGTTCCTCTTGATGGCGCAGTGCCTTTTCCCGTAAGGTTTCGATAAAGTCGGGATGGGTGTTGCTGTTGACCATCAAAACATCGCTGGGAAGCGGCGGACTTTTGACGATGACCCGAAAGGCGTCCTCGGACTGTTGCGATCGCTCCAAAAACTGTTCGTAATCCGTCAGGGAACCGAACCACCCATCCACTTCTCGATTTTGCAACGCCTCTAGACTCCCTTCGTCTCCCAGGAACTTCACTTGGTAGTCGGTTTTGGGATCGAGTTTGGCTTCAACCAACATCCACGTCGGTCCTAAATGTCCGCTCGTCGAGCCTAAGTCGGACATGGCTAAGGTTTTACCTTTGAGATCGGCGATGGACTTCACGGGGCTTTCGGCGGGAACTACCCCGATCGAATAATAGTTAGGACGAGTAATCGCGATAACGGGAATGGCGTTCGTCCGCGCCCGAATCACCACGTATTCCGTCGGTCCAGCCAGGGCGATCTCGATATCTCCCGACTGCAACCCCGCCGCCGCTGTGGTGGAGGTTTCGACGGGATAAAACGCCACGGGACGCCCTAAAACGTTTTCTAAGGCGGCGCGAAAGGGTTCATAGTCTTCTTCGAGGGGGTCGAGTCCTTTTACGTCCGTCACGCTGAAATGTAAAACGTCCGTATTATCCGCAATCCCCGAGGAAGTTTGGCTCGCCATCGTACAACCGCTTGCCAAGAGCAGGGCGTATCCGATAAAACTACGTCGTTTCATGGTTGGAATGGGGGCTAGGGAACGTTGCGATCGCGTGAGTCGAGACCCGTTGAGATACGATTGGTTTCGATTCGTTTTGGATTTATTACAAATTGTAACGGGTCGTCGGGGATTTATAAAATTCGGAGAATGTATGACGCTCTGACCCCCGAAACGGGAGACAACGGCTGATTTTCATCACATCCTCTTGCTCTTGAAAAAAAGCCGATTACACTGAAATTGACGGGGAAATTGACAGGGGAATATGTTTAACATCAGCCCCGCCAAGAGGTTAAGAAATAGTAAAAATCGGTTTAATGTAAGTTTTTGCGGTTGGCAATTTACTCTTAATTTACTATAGCTTTTCTGCGATCCGTGGGGATTTTAAGCAAAATACTAGGTTTGGATTGTTACTTTTATATAGCCATAGGAAATGATTCGTGGCCAAATCCCCGATCGATCCAGGGCTGTGCGAGATCCCCGGCATCTCCAAGATGCCGGGGATCTAGAGACAGATCTAGAGACAATCCGATCTTCGTTCGATCTTGAGTTTCACTTCTATGAATTGCCACAATTGACTTAGGATTGCTATAGGTTAAATTGCCGTAAAATTACTGAATATTAATCCCATAAATTGGCTGACTTCCGTTCGGTTTTCGGGTCAAAAATGCGTAAAATTACAGAGTTTTCCCCAAAAACAAGCAGGGTTCGCTCGGCATAACCCGCGAAAATTGGGACGAGGCCGATTCCTCCCATAACAAAACCGGGAAGTCGTTCTGTTTCGACTTCCCGGTGGAGGGATTTTCTAGAGCGTTGGATTTGAGTTTTTTCCGCAACAGATTTTGCTGTTTCTTAAGCTGTCGCGATCGCGCCGAACCGCCTTTTCCTTTGTAGTTGCGTCCCTGGCGCCGTGGGGACTCCCAGCGTTTGAGCCTTGCCATAACAGCCTCCCAATAGCGGTAAGTCTCGAGAGAGTCGCAATCCAAAACCCCTTTTCAGAATCGGTTTCGGATTGGTGGTTTGAATGGGCGGAGAGAGACTCGAACTCTCACGGCCGAAGCCGCCACATTTTGAGTGTGGTGCGTCTACCAATTTCGCCATCCGCCC
>NZ_JBNGCO010000062.1:0-28263 GCF_049974805.1 Baaleninema sp. | reverse complement strand
TTACGGTCAAGCCGCCCTAGAAGGGCGGGGTTTTAAACCCAAAATTTTTGATAATGGAGACGAGCGGATTTGAGGAAATTGTTAAATGGGGAGGTTTACAAGGATCGAGTCACAGAGATGGCGTCGCTTTCTCGGTGTTGGAACTCTCGCCGTCGCCTTGGGCGGCGTTACCCTAAGTTTGGCCGCGTCAACCTTTGGCTTTGCAGGCAGCAACGGCTATAACGGCAGCAGCGGACGCCAGGGACGACCGGGAACCTCGGAAACCCTGGTTCTCGACGGGACATCCACCTCTATTTCCTTAATTGGGAGAGATGGCGGGGACGGAGGCGACGGCGGCGACGGAGGAGATGCCTATAACTGCATTCAACCGGAAGACGTCCCTTACGATTTGCAGGGGGCGAAAGGCGGCGACGGGGGCGATGGGGGAAACGGGGGTGATGGCGGACGGGGAGGTTCGCTGACGGTGTACTATCGCGATCGCGCCGATTTGCGACAGATTGAGGTGGACGCTTCGGGCGGACGGGGCGGTTACGGCGGACGGGGCGGTTCTGGCGGTCGGGGATGTCGCTGTCGCGATTGGAGTTGGGAAGTCGACGATCGCCGCTATTACTGCGACCCTGGCGAACGGGGAGAGCGTGGCTACAGCGGACGAGATGGAGTCGATGGCGAACCCGGTCAATTGAGCTTGGTTGAAGGTGACGAGCCGCTTCCGCCCGAACAGCCTGCGATCGAACTGAGTTTATCGCAACTGGGAACTCGAACCGTCGAGTTAACGAAAGATATTTGGAACCTCCGACGGGGGGCGAGAAGTTTACTCGCACCCGGTTCGGTAGTAGACGACGAATATCGGGAATTTGTCGAACGCCTCGAAAAAGTTGTAGAAGTGGTTTGGAGTGCCGATCGCCCCATTTCCGACTTTGAAGACGTTCCCGTGACGCTTTCGCTAAACGAGGAAGGGTTCGTCAACGCCGATTTTTCTGAGGAACTCTGGATTGACGGAGACGCCACGCAAACGAGCGATCGC
The DNA here is from genome assembly GCF_049974805.1 of Baaleninema sp. Lineage (NCBI taxonomy): Bacteria > Bacillati > Cyanobacteriota > Cyanophyceae > Oscillatoriales > Oscillatoriaceae > Baaleninema > Baaleninema sp. Next base: position 27,239 of record NZ_JBNGCO010000062.1, on the reverse strand, counting down.
GTTACCTATAACGTCAACCATGCCATTCTCGCCAGCGAAGCCACAGAGTTAAATGTTGCCAACGTCGTTACGAACGCCAATAATCTAGAGTTGGCGTTGGTGGATTTGGCGCAACAATCCCATTTAATTACAACGCAATTTCGCCTCGAGTATCGATCGACCTCTCGATTTGACAATCGCCGCCCCCGCACCCGCTACGAAGGCGAAATTCCCCCGGAACTCGTCACCCAAAACTTCAACCGTTTCACCATCGATTTATCTGGCTTGCCGATTGAAGAACAATACCTGAGATCGGGCATCGGCGTCGAACTCGACATCACCGCCATTCGCGAATTCGCCGGACATCAAGCCGAACAAACTCTTCGCTGGACTGGGGAAATTCGCTGATGAGGGGATAAGGGGATGAGGGGATGAAGGGATGATGGGAGGGTGAGTCGGTGTGCGTCGTTGAGATGCGTAGGGTGCTGTGACGCGGGCAGAAAAAGGAAGCCGAAGTCAGAACAATTGACCTTACCGCGTCACGCACCGCCCCCAACCGATCGATTCGTAGGGTGTGGTGTTTCCTCATCACCTCATTCCCTCACCTCATCACCTCGATCGTACCCTCACCTCCTCATCCCATCATCACCGAAAGGGCTACTCTAGATAAAGGACGTTTGAGAGACTGAATTTAACAAAATGACTGCGGTTAACCCCACCAAGCATCGCAAAGCCAAGGCACTCAAACCGGGAAGCCGTCGCCCCGCCAAGGAACTCTGTAGCGAGTGCGGCCTCTGCGATACCTATTACATCCATTACGTTAAAGAAGCCTGCGCCTTTATCAACCAACAGTTCGATAACCTAGAAGTTCAAAGTCACGGACGGGTTCGCCATCTCGAGAACGAACTCGAACTGTATTTCGGCGTTCATCAAGATATGATGGCCGCCCGTAAGAAAGAACCCATCGAAGGGGCGCAGTGGACGGGAATCGTCAGCACGATCGCCTGTGAAATGCTGAATTCGGGGAAAGTCGAGGGCGTCGTCTGCGTGCAGAATTCCCCGGACGATCGCTTTCAACCGATGCCCGTCATCGCCCGGACGCCAGAAGAGGTGTTAGCCGCCCGCGTCAACAAACCGACGCTTTCTCCCAATTTATCGGTGTTGGAGCAAATCGAACAGTCGGGAATGAAGCGGTTGTTGGTGATTGGCGTCGGCTGTCAGATTCAGGCGTTGCGGGCGGTTGAAGACAAGCTGGGGTTGGAAAAACTCTACGTTCTGGGAACCCCTTGCGTGGATAACGTCACCCGCGAAGGCTTGCAAAAGTTCCTCGAAACCACCAGTAAATCGCCGGATACGGTGGTGCATTACGAGTTCATGCAGGATTTCCGCATTCATTTCAAACACGAAGACGGATCGATCGAAACGGTTCCTTTTTTCGGGTTGAACACGAAGGAACTCAAGGACGTTTTCGCCCCCTCTTGTATGAGTTGTTTTGATTACGTCAACGGTTTAGCCGATCTCGTGGTGGGTTACATGGGGGCGCCGTTTCGCTGGCAGTGGCTGGTGGTTCGCAACGACACGGGGCAAGAAATGCTCGATTTGGTGAAACCGCAACTGGACACGCAATCGGTGTCTTCGAGTGGCGATCGCCGTCAAGCGGTACAACAAAGCATCCCCGCTTACGATAAAGGCGTTACGCTTCCCATGTGGGCGGCGAAACTCATGGGCGTCGTCATCGAACGAGTCGGACCCAAAGGACTGGAATACGCCCGGTTTTCCATCGACTCCCACTTTACCCGCAACTATCTTTACGTCAAACGCAACCACCCCGAAAAACTGGAAGCCCACGTTCCGACGTTCGCCAAACGTATCGTGAGTCAATATCAACTCCCCAAGGAGTGATGAGGAGGTGATGAGGTGAGGAGATGATGAGGCTTAGTGGTGCAGAAAAGTCCTGAAACCCTTGTTAAAAAAGATATCGCCGTATTAAAGGGTTGACCCCCAAATCTCAGATCGCTCAATGGCTGCCGGGGATCTGTGCTTCAGATACATATTTGATGTATTTTGTCAAGCCCCAAATCTCGAAAAGTTTTCTGCACCACTGAGGGCGAGGAGATGATGAGTTGAGGAGGTGGGGAGATGATGAAAATTTCCCCTTGTCCCTCTCGACTCTTCACTCTACCCTCTACCCTCTTCACTAAAAAAGCTCCGGTGGGGCGACTGGCACTCGATCGCGATCGAACGAATAATGGAAACAGGAAACTTCAGTCCCCGAGGCAGGAAACTCCCGTCTCAATTCGGCCGTATTGCCAGCAAGGAGAAGACGACATGAACACCACCTTCCATATTTTGGTTGAAGGGAACCCCGCGATCCTGTATGCCAGTCGCAACGGTAGTCCGGAAAAGGTTCTGCCGAAGCTCGATCGCTTTTTAGAAAAGTTTTGGGACGAACGGGAAACTGCTGGGGAACACCGACACACCCCCGAATGTCTCTTGGCGCAAATCGTGGTACGGTTCGGCTTTGAAATTTGCGAAGATGACTTTTCTAATCTCCGTGTCGGTCTGAACTACGATCGCGATGTGGATTACCTCTATTGGGTGTCCACGAAGGGCGAGGGCGACACAGAATCTTTCGAGGTGAGCGTGTGGGTTCCCGAAGAAGGATACCGCGAAAATCCCAATTTGGGCTTGAAAGAATGCCGCAAATTGGAAGGTTCGCCGTATCAAGTGGTCTAGTTGCCCGTTAACCTGAGTTCGCCCAGGATTTAACGCTTGTAACGGCGGGGGCGAGAACTGCGAGAATTGTATCGGCGCTTGCCTCCGCCTTTACGCCGTTTGGAACGGTGCATCATGCGTTCGACTTCCTTGGAACTGAAGCCGATGCGACTCGGTCCGCCGACGGGTTGGCGATCGAGCAACATAGACAAGGCTTTACAGGCGATTTGCGACAAATCGACTTCTTCCTCGAGTTGTTGCAACAACTCCACCGCTTCTTCGTCGATATGTTGGTGTTGCAACTTGCCTAACAGTTCGGCTTGATACTGTTTTTTGGCCTGGTTGATGGTCGGAATTTCTTCGTACACCATCGGCGCACCGGAAGTATGCATGATGCGGGTGAGTTTCTTGAACTCCAACGGCGTCACCAGGGTAATCGCCGTACCCTTGCGTCCAGCGCGTCCCGTGCGTCCGATGCGGTGAACGTAGCTTTCCGGGTCGAAGGGAATGTGATAGTTAAAAACGTGAGTCACGTCGTTAATATCGAGACCCCGCGCCGCCACGTCCGTAGCGATGAGTAAATCGATGCGACCTTTCTTGAAGCTGTCGATGGCTTCGTTGCGCTGTCGCTGCTGCATATCGCCGTGGAGGGAACTGGCGGCGTACCCCCGAGATACCAGCGTCGTACAGAGCATATCGGTTTCCTTCTTCGTCCGACAGAAGATCAACGCCTTATTGGGGGATTCCGTATCGATCAGTCGAACCAGGGCTTCTTCCCGTTCCCGCTCCTCGAGAACGTAGTAACGTTGAGTAATATCGACGTTGGTGGTCGCACCGCCTTTCGGCGTCACGTCGATGGAAACCGGGTCTTTGAGAATTTTCTTAGCTAACTGACGAATCGCCGGGGGAACCGTCGCCGAAAACAGCAACGTCTGACGTTCTTCCGGTAAATACTTGAAAATCTGATCGATATCGTCGAGGAAGCCCATATCGAGCATTTCGTCCGCTTCGTCGAGAATGACGATCGAAGGGTTAAACGACTCCAAACGCTTCGATTTCAGGTGATCGAGCAAGCGTCCCGGCGTCGCCGTGACCACTTGCGCCCCGCGTCGGATCAAACTCACTTGGCGATCGATGGACTGACCGCCGTACACGGCCACGGTACGAATCCCATCGTAGCGTCCGAGGCGATAGAGTTCGTCGCTAACTTGGGAAGCTAACTCGCGGGTGGGAACGATAACGAGAACTTCGACAGAATTGGAGTGTTTCACCGCGTTCATGGCGGGGAGTCCGAAGGCGGCGGTTTTTCCCGTTCCCGTCTGCGCCCGCGCCACGACATCGCGCCCTCCTAAAATAATGGGGATCGCTTCTTGCTGAATCGGACTCGGGGCGCGAAATCCAGCTTCGCGAATTCCGTTCAAGATTTCCGGACGGAGTCCGAAATCATCAAACGTCTGATGTTGCATCTGGTCGGCTGTGGTCTGTGGTGTCATGCAAACGCTAAAATTTTGACAAGGGTGTAGTAAAACGCTTTCAAGCTTGACGCTTTCCAGCGTGCGAACGAGAAGCTGAGGTCAACGGAAGACCGGCGGGAAGTGTAAACAGTCGGTGGCTGCGACGCGATCGATCGATCGATCGCTATCCAGGCTGCTGTTATCTCGCTATCCGTTGGTTTCCGCTCAGCCCCCGGTGTTCTGAACCCTTCGGGGGGGTACGCACGCGGCGTGCGTCTGTTCGGTCTGACCATGCTATAGCGTTTCACCTCACACCGTCCCCAGCAACTTTGAGTCGGCGATCGAAACCGCCAGAGCGCATTTCGCAGAGCGGACGGGGCATCCAGTCCGGCGCGACGGTGCGTCCTGCCGTTTTCAAAGGTTTTCGGGCGAGTGACCAACCCAGTGGTGGTTTAGATACACCACCCCTTCCATGATAATGGGAATTCCCATTTTTCTGTAAAGGTTTTTGCGGCAGAGCGTTGCAAATGCCGTGATACGCTAAGGGAGAGTCTCGCACCGTCGCACTCGTCACAACTGCGGCGATCTCGTCAGAGACAGCGCGGGAGGCGGGAACAGTCGCACCGAGAACGAAATCGATAGAGGTCAAACGACTTTATGGATGCCGCTACGCTCTGGGAACGTTATCGAAACTGGCTTTATTATCACGAAGAATTAGGAATTTACGTCGATGTCAGTCGTGTAGACTTCGACGAGGGGTTAGTCGATCGCCTGAAACCGAAGTTCGACAAGGCGTTTCGCGATATGGCTGCCCTGGAAAGCGGCGCGATCGCCAACCCGGACGAAAACCGTATGGTCGGTCATTATTGGTTGCGCGATCCCGATTTAGCCCCGACCCCAGACATCAAAGCGGAAATTACCGACACCATCGAACAAATTGAAGCCTTCGTGGAGGAGGTACGTGCAGGTAAAATTCGCCCGCCCCAGGGCGATCGATTTACGGATATCCTGTCGATCGGGATCGGCGGTTCGGCATTAGGACCGGAGTTCGTCGCCGACGCCCTGGCACCGATAGACGCCCCCCTCGACATTCACTTTATCGACAACACCGACCCGGCGGGGATCGATCGAACCCTCAAGCAATTAAGCGATCGACTCGATCGCACCCTGGTCATCGTCATTTCCAAATCCGGCGGCACCCCCGAAACCCGCAACGGAATGCTAGAAGTGCAACAGGCCTTCGCCCAACGGGGTCTGGACTTCTCCAAACAGGCCATCGCCATTACCGGAATCGACAGCAAACTCGATCGCACCGCCCAAAAAGAAGGCTGGATTACCCGCTTTCCGATGGCGGACTGGGTAGGGGGTCGTACCTCCGAACTCTCCTCCGTCGGACTTCCCGCCGCCGCCCTGCAAGGCATCGACATTCGCGCCCTTCTCGCCGGGGCGCGGGAAATGGACGCCGCCACCCGCATCCCCGACATCAAAACCAACCCCGCCGCCCTTCTGGCCTTAGCCTGGTATCACGCGGGGAACGGTCAAGGGGAAAAAGACATGGTGGTACTGCCCTACAAAGATTCCCTGTTATTGTTCAGCCGCTACCTGCAACAACTGGTAATGGAATCGTTAGGGAAAGAAAAAGACCTCGACGGTAACATCGTCCATCAAGGCATCGCCGTTTACGGGAATAAAGGCTCCACCGACCAACACGCCTACGTCCAGCAGTTACGAGAAGGGGTCGCCAACTTTTTCGTCACCTTTATCGAAGTTCTCGAAGACCGAGAAGGAGACTCTCCCGAACTCGAACCCGGCATCACCTCCGGAGACTACCTGTCAGGATTCCTGCAAGGCACTCGACAAGCCCTGTTCGAGAACGGTCGCGGTTCGATTACCGTCACCGTTCCCCGCGTCAGTCCCCGGTCTGTCGGGGCGTTGATTGCCCTGTACGAGCGGGCGGTGGGGCTGTATGCGTCGCTGATTAACGTCAACGCCTACCACCAACCGGGAGTCGAAGCCGGGAAGAAAGCCGCCGCCGCCGTGTTGGACTTGCAAAAACAAGCCATCGAAGTTCTTCGGTCTGCCGGAAAACCCATGACCTTGGAGGAGATTTCCGAAAAAGTGGGTCGTCCCCAAGAGGTGGAGACCATTTACAAAATCCTGCGTCACTTGCACGCCAACCAACGCGGCATTACCTTAGTGGGAAATCTCGGTCGGCCGTCGAGCTTGCAAGCGTCGGCGGTTTGAGAGAGAGCGCACAGACGAACCTAGGGACAGTGCGATCGAACCTTAAATCTCGATTCCACCCGCTGGCTTGGGAACATAAAAACGGGTTCTCTGCACTCTAGGTTCGGTTCTTGTTAAATTTAGTCTAATTCGATCGAGTCTAATTCGATCGAGTCTAATTTGTTGTCCACTGGACGCTGTTTCGTATTGGGTCGAACCAGACCCCTCACTCATGCCGCTGACAATTTTAGTTGTAGATGACGATCCGGGAACGCGCCTCTCGATCGCCGACTACTTAGAGATATCGGGTTATTCGGCTGTTCCGGCGGCCAACGGTCGCGAAGCCTTGGAACTCGTTAACAAATACCAACCCCATTTAATCGTCACCGACGCCATCATGCCGAAAATGGACGGGTTTGAACTCGTCCGTCAGGTTCGCCAACAACCGGCCTTTCGTCTGCTTCCGGTGATTTTTTTAACGGCTCGAAACGAAGTCGAAGATAGGATTCGGGGCTATCAGTTGGGAATCGATTTGTATATGCCCAAACCGTTTGAGTTGGAAGAACTCGGCGCGGTGGTGCGGAATTTTTTAGACCGTTATACGATGGTGGGCCATGCCTCGCAATCCCAGCGATCGCCCACTTCTTCCGAAGGGGAAGAACGCCGAGATAACTCGGTGGCGTTGGAGCCGGAAATCGACTTAACGCCTCGGGAACGGGAAGTTCTCGAGTTGTTGGCTCAAGGTTTGTCGAACGTTCAAATTGGCGATCGCATTTTTTTGAGTCCTCGAACGATTGAAAAATACGTGAGTAATTTGTTGCGAAAAACGGATACTGCCAATCGATCGGAATTAGTCAGGTTTGCGATCGAACATCATTTGTTAAGTTAAAATCTTGAGGTAAATTCGAGAAATCAGGGATTTTGAGAAGGCGAATTTTTTGGTTTTGCGTCAAATTTCGAGAAACCGGGTTTCTTGAAGATGAAGAAACCTGGTTTTGGGTGAAGTTAGTTGTTATCTAAAAGTTGCTCGAACGCCGTCAGAGATTCAATGGAAATCGCCTGTCTGTGAAGTTGTTTGAGTTGGGTGACATCCGCGATCTGATGGATGCGATCGACCAATTCAGTAGGGACGCGCTCGAACCGTGCAGTCAGTACATCTAGAATGGACTCCAAAATCCCCTCTTGAAGACCTTCCTGGCGTCCTTCCTGGCGTCCTTCCTGGCGTCCTTCCTGGCGTCCTTCCTGGCGTCCTTCTTCACGCCCCCGTTCGATCGCGCGAAGCTCGATATTACTCAAAATCGGCATTTTTCGTTCCTCCTGATAATTGCGGAGTTTGGTATCAAAACTGTCTTGCAAGGCTTGAGGAAGCGTCATCATCCAGTCTAGCAACCGAAAGAACTTGATGATGTCTTTTTCAGTATAGCCTCGCTCGTAGAGAAGTTGAACCAAATGCCATTTCCAGGTTTCTCGTTCCTGCGCCTTGTTGTTGGTGGCTTTAGTTTTCAGATGCGCCATCACCAGTAACGCGAAAGGATTCGATTCCCGTTCGAGTGCGTCCCACTGAGGCTCGTAGTCGAGCAGTTTGGCGGTGGGGAATTCAAAACAAACGGAACAGCCTCCGAGTTCGTAACGGTAGGTTTGGGGACGCCAAGACGGTCGATCGTCCCCTAAAATTGCTAGACTGATGACTTTTTTGTGAAGGTCGAAGGAGCGATAGTGGTAGATATACATTCGCTCGCTAAACTCGATGTCTTCTTGACTCTGGACTTCGATATGAATCAAGATATAGGCGTCTTCGCCGTTGCGCTGCCAAACTTGAAAGAGTTTGTCTCCTTCTCGTTCGCCACTGTTGGCGCTGGGGCTGATTTGTTGCAGTTCTTTGTCTAAGGATTGATAGTCTCTCGTCCAGTCTATCAGGACGTGAACTTGAGGAAAGAAAAATTCTAAGAAAGACTCGAGATAGTCTTCTATGGCTTCTTTCCAGGGTTGGTCGTAATTGGCGTTTGGCGTTTGGCGTTTTCAAGGTTTTAAATAAAAAGCGTTTTCTACTTTTTATTATAGTCAATTTGGATTGCATTTTTAAATAGCAAAAAATGGTTAATTTTTTAAGTTTTTTGCCGCGCCGCGATATTTAGGGTTTTATTTTAACATAAAATCAGCGAATAATATTTCATTTGTTTTAACTACATTTAAACAAATGAAATATGGCTTTATGGAAATTAAAAAGTCAACAATTTTATGTATCAAACATATTGATTTAAATATCAAAATTTCTAGCTTAGCAAAAAATATATTCGCAAAATAGCAAATAAGATTCCTACCATCTTGGATATGCCAGGAATCTGGATAGAATAATTGAGGGAATAAAATTCGATCGAGGCGACAAAACGAACAACTTGACACGATCGCCCCTAAAGAAACAAAAAACCGAAAAAGTATCTTGCGACTCAATATTGACTATAATAAAACCGTACATTAAGCCGATATTTGAATGGAGTTCTCCCTCAAAAAAGACCTCGTTTCCCATCTCAGTCAGTTCGTCACCGATGCCCGCTGGCAGAAAATGCAAAACGTGCTAAACCAACGCACGCGACAGCTTACCGTGGTTCTCGAGGGAATTCACAAACCCCATAACGCCAGTGCAGTCTTACGCAGTTGCGACGGTTTCGGCGTTCAAGACGTGCATATCGTGGAACGAGACACCGAATTCGATCCCAATCGTCAAGTCAGTATGGGCGCTGATCGCTGGTTGACGCTGCATCGCTACGACGATACCAACGCCAACAATACCGCCACCTGTCTCGATCGCCTCAAAGAAAACGGCTATACGATCGTCGCCACCACCCCCCACAATCCCGATACGACGATCGATCGCGTTCCCGTCACCCAAAAAACCGCGATTTTGTTCGGTTCAGAACTGCGCGGCTTGTCGGATTACGCTTGCAGTCGCGCCGATATTCGGGCGAAAATCCCCATGTACGGATTTAGCGAAAGTTTCAACATTTCCGTCAGTGCGGCGCTGTCGTTGTACGAACTGACGAAACGACTGCGCGGCGAAACCGAAAACTGGCAACTGAGCGATGGCGAAAAACTCGATTTACAACTGGCGTGGCTGCGTCAGTCGATTCGCGCCAGTTCTCAAATCGAAGAAGACTTTTTGACGGCGAAGACGAACGGTTGAACGGACGCCGAGCGCCGAATTTTGTGAACTTTTCTCAATTAACTTAAAATCTCTATAAGTCGAGATTTTCAGCCCGAGACGTTCTCACCCTCACTATGAACGACGCCAACTTAGAACCGCAAATCTATTTCGGACAGTTTGGAACCTACGAAATTACCGATCGCGATCGCTGGGAAGTCCGCATTTATCGCGCCGGATTGCTCGTCGCCGCCCTCTGTTTCGCCGCCGGAACCGGTTTCGTATTCTGGCAAGATAAAATTCCCCTCTCGATCGAAGCCCTGACGCCGCTGTATCTCGTCTTCTGTATCGCACTCGGCGTCAGCCTGCTGACGATTCATATTTATATGGCAGCGTTACATCGCCTGTTGCAGGCGTTTTGGTTAGTAGGGTTCGCCTCGACGATCGATCTGATTTTGCAAAGCGAACATCCCCTCGCCCTCGCCGTGTACGACTACCCCAGCAGCCTGTGGGGAATCGGATTTACCTTCGCCGCCTTAACCGGAATTTTCATTAAAGAAGCCTTCTGTTTCGATCGCTTCGAGACGAAATTCCTCACGCCGCTGGTTCCCCTGCTATTGCTGGGACATCTCAGCGGATGGCTTCCCCAAGACGCCGAACCCGTCTTACTCGGAACCTGGGCGGTGCTGTTTCTCCTGTTCGCCGCCCGTAAAATTCCCCAATCCATCCCCTCAGACATCGGCGACAAAAGCGTATTCGAGCATTTGCGCCAACTCCGTCAAAAACCCGCCTCCGAAGGTTAATGGACGAACGCGCGTATTGGGTAGCTTGGGTGCAAGTGCGGGGCGTCGGTTCGATTTTACTGCGCCGCCTCGACGATCGCTTCGGTTCCCTCGAAGCCGCTTGGCACGCCCCAGCCGGGGAACTCTACAGCATCGAAGGTTTGGGGAAACAAAAAGTCGCCGATATCGTCGAATCGCGATCGAAACTCGATCCCGCCTCCCTCTTCGAGAAACACCTCGAACAAAACCCCCACTTTTGGACGCTTCGCGATGGCGACTACCCCCGCTTACTCAAAGAAATCCCCAACCCGCCGCCGATTCTCTACTATCGCGGCGTTCCCGACGCTAACGAAAACCGGGGCGTAACCCCCACCGTGGCCATCGTCGGAACCCGCCACCCCACCGACTACGGAAGACGCTGGACGCGCCGTTTGAGTCGCGCCCTCACCCAACGGGGATTTACCGTCGTCTCGGGACTCGCCGCCGGAATCGATTCCGAAGCCCACACCGCCTGTCTCGACGCAGGCGGACGCACCATCGCCGTATTCGGAACTGGCGTCGATGTCGTCTATCCCCATCAAAATCGATCGCTCTACCAACGAGTTTTGCAATCCGGGTTAGCCGTCAGCGAATATCCCGCCGGAACCCAACCCGATCGCCAACATTTTCCCCAACGCAACCGCATCATCGCCGGATTGAGTCGCGCCACCCTCGTCACCGAAGCCCCCCACAAATCCGGGGCGCTCATCACCGCCTACGTCGCCAACGATTTCTGCCGCGACGTTTACGCCGTTCCCGGTTCCCTCGACAACGCCAACTCCCGGGGATGTCTGGGGTTGCTCTCGCGGGGGGCGAACTTGGTTCTCGACGAACGACATTTACTAGAAATGTTGGGAAATATGCCCCAGATGGACGTGACGGTGGCGCCGCCAAAGGTTCCCGAACCGATTCCCGCCCCGGTTCCTGTCGCCAAACCCAAACCCAAGTTACCGCCGAATCTCGATCGCGTGTTGGCGGCGATTTCCGGCGAACCCACCGCCCTCGATGTTATCGTCGAACAATCGGGACTCGACGCCAGCATCGTCTTGAGTTCCTTATCTCAGCTAGAATTGTTGGACTTGGTGTCGAACCTGCCGGGGATGCGATACCAACGGCTTTGATAGACTCCTGATTCCCTTCTGATTGGCTTTTTATTCGCTTCTCGTTGACTTTCCCATTTATATGAAACTCCTCATCGGTAACGACGACGGCATTTTTGCGAAAGGCGTGCGGAGTTTGGCCAACGCCCTAGCCGAAGACGGACACGACGTCACTGTAGTTTGCCCCGATCGCGAGCGATCGGCAACGGGTCACAGCCTTACGATGCACCAACCGATTCGCGCCGAACCCGTACAAGCCATGTTTCATCCGGCGGTTCAGGCGTGGTCTTGTTCGGGAACGCCGTCGGATTGCATTAAACTCGCTTTGGGCGCGTTGTTAGACAGTTTTCCCGATTTCGTGTTGGCGGGAATCAACCACGGCGCGAACACCGGAACCGATATTCTCTATTCGGGGACGGTTTCGGCGGCGATGGAAGGCTATATCGAAGGAATTCCCAGCGTGGCGTTCAGCCTCACCAGTTTTACGTCTCAGGAATTCGGTCCGGCGGTGGAGTTCGCGCGATCGTTCGTGAAACAGTGGGGCGATCGACCTCCCAAAACGCCGATGTTGTTAAACGTGAACGTTCCGGCGGTGTCGATCGATCGCATCGCAGGCGTCACCCTGGCCAGACAAGGGGTTCGTCGCTATACCGATGTTTTTCAAAAACGCATCGATCCCCGAGGAAAAACCTACTATTGGTTAGCCGGGGAAGTATTAGAAGAAGTGGACGACGAAAAAGGCGAAAACACAGTTCCCATTGATGTCACCGCCGTCGCCAACCATTACATCACCATTACGCCCCTGCAAGCCAAACTCATTTGTCGCGACAGCTTATCGCAAATGAAACAATGGAAATGGCTAGAAAAACTATCTTTTTCTTGATATAAAAAAACTACTTTTATTGACTTAAAATACCTCCAAGAAAGTAGTTTTTGTTAGCTCCTTATAACAGAATCACAAACATTCCAACCCCTCTGTGTTCTCTGTGTCTCTGTGGTGATTATCCCCTAAAATCCATGAAATTGAATTCTCTCGGAAACAGCGATCTCAAAGTATCCGAAATCTGTCTGGGAACCATGACCTACGGGCAGCAGAACACCATCGAAGACGCCCACCAACAACTAGACATGGCGATCGATCGCGGTGTCAACTTCATCGATACCGCCGAAATGTATCCCGTTCCCGGTCGTGCAGAAACCCAAGGCAGAACCAGCGAATATATCGGGACTTGGTTAACCAAACAACAGCGAGACAAACTCGTGGTTGCCACGAAAGTCGCGGGTCCCACTTCGCGAATGCCCTGGATTCGGGGAAAAGATAGAAAACTCGATCGCCCCAACATCGAAAAAGCGATCGACGACAGCCTCAAACGCCTCCAAACCGATTACATCGATCTCTATCAAATCCACTGGCCCGATCGCTACGTTCCCCTCTTTGGCGCACCTGCCTTCGACCCAAAAAGCGATCGCGAAACCGTCCCCATCCTCGAACAATTACAAGTCTTCAAAGACCTGGTAGACGCCGGAAAAATCCGGTATTTAGGCTTAAGTAACGAAACCCCCTGGGGCGTCTGTCAGTTTTGCCACCTCGCCGACAGCCTGGGACTTCCCCGCGTCGTCTCCATCCAAAACGCCTACAGCCTCCTCAACCGGGAATTTGAAACCGCCCTCGCCGAAACCAGCTATCGGGAAAACGTACCCCTGTTGGCGTACAGCCCCCTCGCCTTCGGCTTCCTCACCGGAAAACACCTCGAGGGAGCCAAAGAAAACTCTCGCGTGGCGTTGTTTCCCGGCTTTGGTAGCCGCTACAGCAAACCCAACGTCGAACCCGCAATTCGGGAATACGTGGCGTTAGCCAAGAAATTCGGACTGTCGCCGACGCAACTGGCGTTAGCCTTCGTTCGTTCTCGCAGCTTCGTCGCCAGTACGATTATTGGGGCGACAACCCTCGAACAATTGCAGGAAAACCTCGATAGCGTCAACGTGGCGTTAACGCCGGAAATGTTAGCTGAAATCGAGGCGGTACATTTGAAATATCCCAATCCCGCACCGTAACACTTTTTGACATACTCCCGCCGTTAATTGCTAAAGCAATCTCTGAGATCCCCGGCATCTTCGAGATGCCGGGGATCTGGCGGGATCTGGCGGGAATTGCCGAGGATTGGGTCCTTGGGCGATGGCCCAGTCAAGTATCGATCGACCGCCACGCCAACCCAGGATGCGATTTCCCCCTTCGCGTTTCCCAAGGCAGACCTCAAGATCGATCGCCAGTTCGAGGGGTCGGACTTTCCCCAATAGAGCGGGACTTTCACCGTGCGGCAGAGCGCCAAAACGCCGAAAAAATGGTACATTAGGCCCTTGTACCCCGTTCGATTTTCCCGAAGACAGTCCCGTGGCTCGAACCTCCTATTCACGACAACTTCTAGACAGCGTGCGAGCGTTCGTGCAACCGCCACCGCCGCGCCGCGCGTCTCGTCGCCAATCCCCGAACCGCCTGCGAGAATGGGGCGGTTGGGCGTTAGCTGCCGTTCTCGGCGCGACGATGTTGCTGTGGAACTGGAAACTTTTCCTGGCCACGGGAATCGGAATGTCCGTGACGGTGGGGGCTTACCTGCTGTCTCAGTCCTCTTGGAAGCTGCGCTGGGCAGACCTGCGCCGTTGGCTGTCCGACTTGAACCGTCCGGTAACCGTGGCGGTTGTGGGTGGGGGACTGGCGACGGTGTCCAGCTACATGGCTGCTGAAATTTGGGCGACGGCGGAAAATCGCTGGATGGCGGGCGGTTCGATTTTGCAAGGATTCGCCACGTTAGGAATTTTACTGCTGTTGGCGTGGCAGACCCTCAGTCGCGTCTCAGGACGAGAAGGGGTGAACCTCAACGCCACGCTCGATCGATTGACGGAAAGCGACCCCCTGAAACAACTGGTAGGGTTGCGAAAACTCGAACGCTGGGTGAGGAACGGAATCCTCGATGGGGCAGAATGTCGCACCATTGGTGAATGTTGTCGGGTGTTGTTGGCGCGAGAACTCGATCCCGTAGTACGAGAAGCGGCGTTGGAAACCCTGACGGCGGTGGTCGATCGATCGTCTCCCTCGTTACCGGAAGGGGCAACCGCCGCCATCGATCTCCGTCCCGCGAAAAACGCCACGACGCGGAAACGACGGATTTCACTGTGAATTCACCTCGTTAATTCACGACAAATTCACGACAAATCAACCCACACTAGGGCAAAAGGATCTCGAATTCCAACCCCTCCCGATCGCGAAAATTGTGGGTAAAGTGGTCGGTAAGGTTCGTATCGCTGAGTTCGAGATTGTAGAAATCCATCCTCTCCGCCTCGAAATAGGGGCCGGCGTGCCAAGTTCCCATCTCGAGTTTAAGAAAACAATTTCCCGGCACGAGAAACGCCGCCAATCGATCGATATCCGGTCGAGACTCGGCACTCGGCGGCGCCACAGCAATCAGCCAAGATTTTCCCCCCAACGCCCCCAAACATTGCGTACAGCGAACGTGGCGGGTAATGCGATCGAAACGACGGCCGCGATCGCGCAACCGCATCAAATAAAATCGAGGCGTTCCCTGACTCAGCTCGAGTCGGGCGTCCGTCTCGTCGAACGGTTTCCCGTCCTCCCTGGTAAAAATCGCTTGACCGTAGGGTTGAAAGTTCTCAGGCGTAACCGATCGAACCGTTAACTGGCGCAGTCTTGTCGGTTGACTCATAATTCTTGTCCTCCTCCTGCGAACCGGACGATCGAATCGATCGCATTTCCACAGGAATATCGCCGAATCTCTCGTCAAAAGTTCTCCCGAAGGTTCGCACAGTCTGATAAACTTCCCACTGGATAAAGCATAACGGACGACTGGTCGCCACAAAGGTGGTAGTCTTTAAGATGGCATATTTTAACAGTCTGTAATACTGCCACCCCCTTCTTGACAGACGAATCACATATACAAGCATGGTCACCACGGCAGAAAAAACCAATACTGGCTACATTACTCAAATCATCGGCCCCGTTGTGGACGCCAAGTTCCCGAGCGGTCAATTGCCGGAGATTTACAACGCCCTGAAAATCGAAGGAACCAACGAAGCAGGTAAAGAGATTTCTCTGACCTGCGAAGTCCAACAACTTCTCGGCGACAACCAAGTTCGCGCCGTGGCGATGAGTTCCACGGACGGCTTAGTTCGCGGTATGGAAGTCGTCGATACCGGAGCTGCAATCAGCGTTCCCGTCGGGAAAGCCACCTTGGGCCGCATCTTCAACGTCCTCGGCGAACCCGTCGACCGAAAAGGCGACGTTCCCACCCAAGACACCTCTCCCATCCACCGCGAAGCCCCCAAACTGACCGAACTGGAGACCAAACCCTCCATTCAGGAAACGGGGATTAAAGTGGTCGACCTGCTGGCTCCCTACCGTCGCGGCGGAAAAGTGGGTCTGTTCGGCGGTGCTGGCGTAGGTAAAACCGTCATCATCATGGAACTGATCAACAACATCGCCAAAGCTCACGGTGGTGTATCGGTGTTCGGCGGTGTGGGCGAACGCACCCGCGAAGGGAACGACCTTTACAACGAAATGATGGAGTCCGGGGTCATCGACGAAGAGAACCTGGAAAACTCCAAAGTTGCCCTCGTCTACGGTCAGATGAACGAACCCCCCGGTGCGCGGATGCGTGTCGGTCTGTCGGCTCTGACGATGGCTGAATACTTCCGCGACGTTTCCAAACAGGACGTATTGCTGTTTATCGACAACATCTTCCGCTTCGTACAAGCCGGTTCCGAAGTGTCGGCACTGCTGGGTCGGATGCCTTCTGCGGTGGGATACCAGCCCACCCTGGGGACGGAAATGGGCGAACTGCAAGAGCGCATTACCTCCACCACCGAAGGTTCCATTACCTCGATTCAAGCAGTTTACGTCCCGGCGGACGACTTGACCGACCCCGCTCCGGCTACGACCTTCGCTCACTTGGACGCCACCACCGTGTTGTCTCGTGCCTTGGCTTCCAAAGGAATTTACCCGGCGGTCGATCCCCTGGCTTCCACTTCGACGATGCTGCAACCGGAAATCGTCGGCGAAGAACACTACGGCACCGCTCGCGCCGTACAAGCGACGCTGCAACGGTACAAAGAGCTGCAAGACATCATCGCCATTCTGGGTCTCGACGAACTGTCTGAAGACGACCGTTTGACGGTGGCTCGCGCTCGGAAGATCGAGCGTTTCCTGTCTCAGCCCTTCTTCGTGGCAGAAGTGTTCACGGGTGCGCCCGGTCAGTACGTGAATCTCGAAGACACCATCAAAGGCTTCCAGATGATTCTCAACGGCGAACTCGACGACCTGCCCGAACAAGCGTTCTACCTGGTCGGCGACATCAACCAAGCCAAAGCTAAAGCCGAAAAACTGAAAGCGGAAGCGCAGTAATTTTCCCTGCGGTCTGGCTCGGCTCCTCTCCACCTGCGGGAGAGGGGTTTGAGTGAGGTACTGCTTTGTCACGGTCAACGATTTACCGAAAATCTGGGTTTAAAGCCTCGCCCTTCTCGGGCGACTTTACCCGGTAATTCGTGTGGTAAGAGGGAAGGCTCGAACAGTACCCAAGGGCATTGGGAAACTGCCTCGAAAGAGGGAACGACTGGGGAGACTTCCACCTCTGCTGATAAAGGGAAACCTGAGTCAGTAAGTGGTGTGGCTGAACCAGTAACTGCTCTAGAGCAGGAATCATCGCCCTTCTAGGGCGGTGAGGATGTCAACACGCCCAAAAAACATAAATTTATGACTTTACAAGTTCGCGTTATCGCACCGGATAAAACGGTTTGGGATGCGGAAGCTGAAGAAGTGATTTTACCGAGTACTACCGGACAACTCGGTATCCTCAGCGGTCACGCTCCGCTGCTGAGCGCCCTCGATACGGGCGTGATGCGCGTTCGCCCGGGCAAGGAATGGGTTCCCATCGCCCTGATGGGTGGGTTTGCTGAGGTCGAAAACGATTTGGTGACGATTCTCGTCAACGGCGCCGAACGGGGCGACGGGATCGATCGCCAAACGGCTCAGGAAAACTACGATAAAGCCCTCCAGCGCGTCGAACAGTCCGCTTCGGCGGCTCGGGTCGAACAAATTCAAGCCAAGCAAGCCCTCAAACGGGCGCGGGCTTTGCTGCAAGCGGCGGGCGGTACGGTTTAAACCGCGCCATCACGATCGATTGTGTTAGGGACGATCGATTGTCGATCGATCCAAAAGGGGAGTCTCGAAAACTCCCCTTTTTGCGTGTCGGCTTGAAAAACCGACCCTTTGGGGAGGCGAGGCGAGGATCGAAATTCTGTCGCGATCGGGAAAACGCGGTAGAACTTGAGAAGAGTGGAAATAGACCTATCGATCGAGACTCCGAACATCCCCTATGAAGAAGCTTTTTCGCCAACCGAAACGCAGACGTCCTAAACCTCGGAAAACCCGTATCCTCGTCAGTCGAATCGGTAAATATCGCCTCATCGAAACGGGAATTCCCGGCTTCGATTGGAGCGATTTATATCATTGGTTGGTCAGTTTGTCGTGGGGAAACTTTCTCGGATTGGTGGCTGGTGTTTATTTGGTGGTGAACCTCATCTTTGCCAGCGCTTACGTCCTCCTCGACGGAAACGGCATCGCCAACGCCGAACCGGGTTCCTTTGCCGATGCCTTTTTCTTCAGCGTGCAGACGATGGCCACCATCGGTTACGGCGCCATGTACCCCCAAAGTTTCATCGTTCATTTAGTGGTGGCGGTGGAGGTGTTGGTGGGGTTACTCGGGGTTGCTATGGCCACGGGGTTGATGTTTGCCCGGTTTACCTTACCCAGTGCGCGAGTGTTGTTCAGTCAAGTGGCCGTAATCTGTCCCTATCACGGCGTTCCCACCTTGATGTTTCGCGCGGCTAACCGACGGGGCAATTTTATCGTCGAATCTCAGTTTCGCGTCAGCGTGTTACTGCCGGAAACTACGGAGGAAGGTCACGTGATGCGACGGTTGCACGATTTGGATTTGATTCGATCGGAAACGCCCTTTTTCTCCCTGTCGATGACCCTGATGCACCCCATCGACGAATCGAGTCCGCTCTACGGTAAATCTCCGTCGTTTTTAGGGGAACTGGACACCCAAATTGTGGTGATGATGACCGGGTTAGACGAAACCCTCTCTCAGACCATTCACGCCAGTAAGTTCTACACCGCCGACGATTTGCGCTGGAACGCCCGTTTCGTCGATATTATTTCCATTTTGCCCAACGGCGATCGATACGTGGATTACGACCACTTTCACGCCGTCGAACCGATGGAGATCGATCGCCAACTGACGGTTGAAAATCGGTAAGTCAATCTCGAGCGTCGAAAACCGAAGCATCTCCTACTCCCCATTACCCTGTAATATAAATTTGCTCACGGTAACTACGATCTTTCATCCTATGGACGCGGCCGAACTGATACATCGCTACGCCGCCGGCGAACGAGATTTTAGTGGGGTCGATATCCGACGCATTCGCTTGAGTCGAGCCGACCTCTATCAGATTTCTTTGAAAAACGCGATCCTGTCGGGAGCGTCGCTGACTGATGCGGACTTGCGCGGGGCAGATTTGACTCGCGCGGATTTGGCTAGCGTCAACATGAACGGCGCGTCTCTGGTAGGGGCGTCTTTGTACGGCGCGGATTTAACCGGCGTGGAAATGCGCTATGTGGATTTGTACCGCGTCGATTGTCGCAACGCTATCTTCGCGGGGGCGGATTTGTTTGAGGCGGATTTGCGCGAAACGAATTTGGAAAACGCCAATTTGTGCGAAACGATTCTCCGAAAAGCGAATTTGCGTCAGGCGAAACTCGATGGTGTCAAACTCCACGATGCGGATTTACGCGATGCGGATTTGCGAGGTGCCAGTTGGCAAGGGGTAGAGTTGGTTCGCGCTTGTTTTGAGGGGGCAAACCTCAGTTATACGAATTTGCCCGAAGTTTCTCTCAACGAGGCAAATTTGCGGAAGGCGAATTTGAATTCTTCGATTTTAACGAAGGCATCGTTGAGCGAAGCCGACCTCAGCACAGCCTCGTTGAAAGGCACTAAACTAGATGGAGCGAATCTTTACGGTGCCAATTTAAGCGGCGTCGATCTCACGCAAGCGGATTTGAAAATGGCGGATTTGACTGGGGCGGATTTGAGTTACGCCAATTTAACCGGGGCCGATTTGTGGGGCGCTCATTTGACGGCGGCCAATTTGAACGGAACTATCCTTCCCGACGGAACGCGGCATAACTGAGATAGGGAGATGGGGAGATGGGAAGAGAGGGAGAGTTCACATCATCTCCAAATCCCATCCTCTCATCATCTCATCATCCTCTTCAACGATTGTTTTAAAGCGAAGCATCATGACGGTAACTTCGACAGATTTGGAAACGCAACTGAGCGAACTTCAGCAACAAGCGACGGCGGACATTGCTGCGGCCGACAGTCTCGAGGGTCTCGAAAATCTCCGGGTGAGTTATCTGGGGAAAAAGGGGCAACTGTCGAAAATTCTCGGCGGAATGGGAAAACTCGATGCCAGCGATCGACCCCGCATCGGGAAACTGGCCAATGAGGTCAAAACCGCGCTGCAAACGTCGTTAGAGTCCAAACGGGACGATTTGCAAGCGGCGGCGATTCGATCGCGCTTGGAAGCGGAAACCCTCGATGTGACAATGCCGGCTGTGGTTCGCCCCCAGGGACGCCGCCATCCCCTCAACAGTACGATCGATCGCATTCTCGATATTTTCGTGGGACTCGGTTATACGGTGGCCACCGGACCGGAAATCGAGACGGATTATTATAATTTTGAAGCCCTCAATACCCCAGCCGACCACCCGGCGCGGGATATGCAGGATACGTTCTATCTTCCGGGCGATCGCTTGTTGCGAACCCATACGTCTTCGGTGCAAATCCGCTATATGGAACAGCACGATCCCCCGCTTCGCATCGTCGCCCCCGGACGGGTGTACCGCCGCGATACGGTGGATTCGACGCACTCGGCGGTTTTCCATCAAATCGAACTGTTAGCCATTGATAAGGGACTGACGTTTACGGATTTGAAAGGTACGGTTCGGGAGTTCGTTCGCCAAATTTTCGGCGATGTGGAAATTCGCTTTCGCCCGAGTTATTTCCCCTTCACGGAACCCAGTGCGGAAGTGGATGTGAAGTGGAAAGGGGATTGGTTGGAAGTCCTCGGCTGTGGTACCGTCGATCCTAATGTTTTGAAAGCGGTGGGGTACGATCCCGAGGTGTATACGGGATTTGCTGCTGGCCTCGGGGTGGAACGGTTCGCCATGGTGTTGCACCAAATGGACGATATTCGTCGCCTCTATGCCAGCGATTTACGCTTTTTACGCCAGTTTTGAGGGTCGATCGATCGCCGAGCAACATTCCAAAAAAACTTGCGAAAGTTGAGGAAATGTTTTCTTGAAAATTCCGTTACTATACGGTTGACTTTTGTAGAGATTTATGGTAATCCAATCGCGATCGAAGTCTGAAATGAAGATCGATCGCGGTTTTTTGTTTGGCAGAAGGAAACTCCGTATAAATACGGCTGTGGATTTGCCGTTGTCGGCTGCCCGTTCGACCGTTAGGTTAGAGAAAGATTACGCGACCTACTCATTGTCTCGATCGTCAGCCTACCATGTCTGCCACTTCGCCTTACACCTCTAACTTGTACGATACCTTTATCTCCGCTTGGAACACCGGATCGATCGGTCTCGACGACCTGAACGACGCCCTCAAACAGATTTCCAACAACGAAGATCGGGCGGTGGCATCCCGCTTGTTCTACGCCATCCGTCGCGGTTGGTTGCACCTCCACGGCGGCCAACTCTCCCCAAGATTGGTGGCGATGGCGAGTGTGCCGTCCGTCGCCGCCTGCAACGCCAGCGTTCCCTATAGCGATCGCGTTCCCGAAACTTGCAGCCGCCGCTAAACCCCCAAACGAAACGTTTAAACTTAAAACGTTTAAACTTAAAAGGCGATCCCAACCGATGGCACATCGGAGAAGGAGCCGACTTTGACTCAACTTTTAACCATCGGCGGGGTTTCAAACAGTCTTCACCACATCCCCCCTTAGCCCCATCACCCCTTCGCCCCCCGAAGTTCGGGGGGTTGGGGGAATTGAGGGGATGCAGATAAATCAGAAACCGCTGTTTGAAAGTCAGATTGCGTCGTAGAAGCGATCGCCCTTAGGCCGAAACGGCCTCGATCGATCGGCGACTGCCCGAAAGCGCGTAATCGGGAATACAGTTGTCTTCCATATAGGCTCGATATTCCGCCACCTGTCGATCGCACCGTTCCTGACTCCAGCCACAATACTGTCGCAACACCGCCGTCACCGTCGGCAGCGTCTGCAACCCATAACAACAGTGCATCGAAATCGTGGTTCGGCGGCGCAAAATATCGATGAGATGATGAGCGTACTCCGCCTCGACAGCATGGACGACCTGCGCCTTAATATCCGGCAATTCCGGCGTAATCTGACCCGCCAATTCCGGATGTTCGTCAACGCGGGCTAAAACCTCCGGCGTGTGAGCGCCGTAAGCATCGAAAAGATGGTAAATCGTTTGAACCGGAACGCGATCGCGGTAAATTTTCACCGTTTCCGCTACGACTTCGTCGCTGGGCAAACCCGCCCCCGGCAAAGGGCGCGTTAACGTCGGACAGGGAGGCGCAGACTTGCCCATTTTCGCAAAAGCCGCGTCTACCATCTCTTGTGCCACATGGCGGAAGGTGGTGAGTTTGCCCCCGACGAGGGAAATCAGATTTTTCGCCCCTTCTTTACCATGATCGACAAGAATATGTTTTCGGGTAATGCTTCCGGCGGACTTCCCATCGGTGTAAGGCAGCGGACGCACGCCAGAATAAGTGAATTTGACGCTTTCCCGCGTCAGTTGGGCGCTGGGGATAATATTGTTGGTTTCCGTGAGGAGATAGTCGATTTCCTCGTTGTTGGCTTTAATGCGATCGAGATTGCCATCATAAGGAATATCCGTCGTACCAATGAGGACTTGTCCCAACCACGGCACGATAAAGAAAGGCCGTCCGTCCGTTTTCGCCTCCACATAAAGCGCCGAATCCGGCGCACCGGGGAAGCGATCGACGATAATGTGAGATCCTTTCGTTCCGCCGATTTTGCGTCGGTCGCCGATGGGTTGAATCTCGCCGTTTTCCGTCCCTCGCTGACACACCGCATCCACCCAGGGACCGGAGGTGTTAACGATGGCCGTTTTCTCGTGACCGCACACCTCAAAGGTTTCTCCCGTCAGCTTATCTTCACAGGAGAGGTGAGTAATGCGATCGCCCTCTCGATGTAACGCCGTCACCTCCACATAATTCAACACCGTCGCCCCGGCGCGATCGGCATCGATGATATTCTCCAAACAGAGGCGTTCGGCATAGGCCGCCTGAGCGTCGTAATACTGCGCCCCGCCATTGAGATTTTCCGGGTCGAGACTGCGGAAATGCTGGCGGAACTTCGCCTTCGGCAGCATCCGGTGAGGCAACAGACTCTTATCGAAACTGAAGATGTCGTATAGAATCATCCCCGCCCAAATTTTCCAATAAGGACGCGATCGCTTCCCGTACACCGGAACCGTCAACATCAACGGTCGCACCAAATGGGGCGCCGTTCTCAACAACAGTTCCCGTTCGTGGAGCGATTCCCGCACCAACGCAAACTCAAAATACTCCAAATACCGAAGTCCGCCGTGAACCAACCGCGTCGACCAACTCGAGGTTCCGCTGGCGAAATCGTTCTTTTCGATAAGAATCGTCTTCAAACCGCGCAAGGCCGCATCTCGTGCGACCCCTGCCCCGTTGATACCGCCACCGATAACAATCAGGTCGTAAGGTTGACGTTCGATCGTTTGATAATCGCGCATTGCTTCTTCTATAGCTTCAGTTTGTTGTATCTGTTTCAAGTTAACGAACTTTTCGAGACTTCACGGGCGCATCGCCCGTTTGTCAGGGGCTTCTGGCATCCCTCCTCATCCCCCCTTAGTCCCCCTGGGTCAGGGAGGTTGGACTTGAAATAACGAAATTTCCTGAAACCCGCGACTGTTGCCCGTTCCCTGTTCCCTCAGTCACAAAAAAGCGCGAAGCGCGAATCGGTCGCACCCCACGCTTGAAAACCGTCGAACGACTCAGACGTTAGACCGCGGCCGGTTCCTTATCCGAGACCGTTTCGTGTTCCATGCGTTGGAAAATCTCGAACAGGCGGTCTGCCCAATACTTCACATCGTAGGTCGTGACCGTATCGTACATTTTCGCCATGCGATCGGCTTTTTCCTCATCAGACATATCCAAAGCGCGATCGATCGCCTCGTCCATGCGATCGATCGAATAGGGATTCGTCAAAATCGCTTCGGGCATTTCCACCGCCGCCCCCACGAATTCAGACAGAATCAACGCCCCATCTTTCCCTTCGTGAGCCACAACATACTCTTTCGCCACCAAATTCAACCCGTCCCGCAGCGGCGTCGTCCAGCAAATATCCGCCGCTTTGTAATACGCAATCAAATCCGTAAACGGAACCGGTTGCGTAAACAGCAGAATCGGCATCCAATCCAACCGGGCGAAGCGTCCGTTAATCTTCCCAGCCAAATGCTCGATTTGCTGCTGTGCGGTGCGATAGACTCGCATTCCGGCGGCCGGTTGCACGCAAGTCATCACCAAGCTGATTTTACCGTGCAACTCGGGACGGCGTTCCAGCAGGCGACCGTAACCTTCGAGCAGTTCCCGGTTTCCCTTCACGTAGTCCACCCGTCCAGCGGCGATGGCCAAAGTACGACCGTGCAGTTCTTCCTTAATCTCCTGAATGCGCTGCTGGGTTTCCGGTTTTTGCAGCGTGTTGAGGATATGTTGGGGGTTGGTGCCCACCGGGAAGGCATCGACATTAACCAATTGGTCTTTATAACGCAGTTGCGTCACCACTTCCGGTTCCGCCAACGCCGTCCCGCATTCAGTGATATGTTCGGGAACCGCTTCTTTCTTCACCACTTCCACCTCGAACAGGCTGCGGGCTACGTTGACGAAGTTTTCGGAGTAGCGAGGAATATGGAAACCCACAATATCGCAGCAGAGCAAACTTTCCACGATCGCTTCCCGCCAGGGCAGAATGTTAAAAATATCCACCGAGGGGAACGGCGTGTGGTGGAAAAAGGCGATGCGAGCGTCGGGTTTGAGTTCCTGAATGTATTTCGGCGCCAGCCACAGGTTGTAATCGTGAACCCAAATCAGAGCGTCGTCAGCCGCTTCGGCACAAGCGGCTTCCGCGAAGGCTTTGTTGATGGTTTTGAAGTTTTCCCAATCCGACGACTCGTAAGTGAAGTGATAGGGGAACGAGTGCAGGATCGGCCAAAAAGCTTCTTTACTGGTGATGTGGTAGAAGTGTTTGACTTGGTCGGCACTGAGGGGAATGCGACGAACGTTGTAGTTGCTCCCTTCGATGTTGACCCGTTCCTCAAACTTGCTGCGCTGTTTGGCGTTTACCTGTTTCCAGGCAATCCACGTCCCTTGATTGACGTTATCGAAGAAGCTTTTCAGCGTCGGAACGATACCGTTGGGGCTTTTTTTGTCCTGGTAGCGCACCACCCCGTTTTCATCGACGACTTCGTCGTAAGGTTCGCGGTGATAGAGAATAACGAGAGATGATTTCATGTTGGATGTTTGGTAGTGTTAACGCTGTGAAAGGGTCAGTTTGGAGAGGATAGGATGATGAGGTGATGGGATGACGAGAAATCTCCCCCTCTCCGGAAGCTCCCCCTCTCCCCTTCTCCTAATCCAAAGTCTTACCGTGGTACTTGAGACCGTCCCAAATTCCGGCGGCGCCGGGATGCTGGCTGCGATAGACGTGAGGCATTAGCTGCACGCGATCGATCAGCTTGGGTTCGGCGTTTCCCACGGCGATACCTTTGAGTCCCGTGTCGAACAGCGAGAGATCGTTGAGGGTGTCCCCGGCGACGACCGTATTGTCGGTATCGACGGCAAGGGACTGTAAAGTTCTCAGCAGAGTCGGACCCTTGGCCACCCCCTTCGGCATCACGTCGAGGAATCGATCGGCGGAGAGAATCGCGTCGAATCCCGCCTGTTCGAGTTTCTCCAAGGTACTGTCTCGAAAGGTTTCGCGATCGTAGTAGTAAGAGACGCGATATTCAGGTTCGACCGGTTGCAAGCTCAGCCCCGGTTCGCCTTCGAGTAAGGCTTTGACGCGAGCGTTGGCCTTCTGCCAGCGATCGCTTATCCAGTTTTGAACCTCGGCCAGGGGTTCAAAGGTTTTACCGCAGGTGACGCTGGTCCCGACATCGCCGATGATGTAGTCGGGACGGGGAAACTCCGGTTCCTCGTAGAGTTCTTGCACGAGACCGAGATCTCGTCCGGTGACGAAAATCAATAAAACGCGATCTCGATGGCGTTGGAGATATTGATAAAATTCAGCGCGATCGCTCTCGGAACCTCCGAGAAAGGTTCCGTCGAGGTCGGTGGCTAATATCAGGGAATACCCGGAATTCATTGATGTTTTACCTTCTATCGACCCGTTCTCCCTATGCAGACTCGTCGCGTTCGGGATTTTTCGCTGTTTTCAGTATTTTCACCGTCTCTGCTGTGCAGTCTAACATGGCTTGTTGGCAGACTATCGTTCGAGGGGTTTTCGAGGGAACTCCGTTCCGAGTCACGCGAACGAACGCCGATTTTGCCCCGACCAAAGGATTGGTATGCGCCGATATTTTTCGAGATTTCCCTGAAAAATCCTGGCGATTTTTGTGAGTTTCCATTTTAATCGATCGTGGGAAGTTCTCCAAATTTAAAAACGGAGGTTGATTTAGTGTTAAGCAAGTCAGACTAGCGGTTTCCTGTTTTTAGCCGACAGTATTTGTTTAGTACATTATACACACAAAATACGCAAAGTTCAGATTTGCGAGTGTTTTGCGGTATAACAAATAAAAATAGTCCGGAGAGCGCAATCCTATGGTCAACGTCGAGACAACGTCCCCACCTTCGATCGAGCTAGTAGAAGAGGCGACCCAAGAACTGCTCGAGTGGGCGGCGGAGATCGACGCTTCAGACGCCACCTATTTCGAGAAAGGGCAACAGTTCGCACGGCGACTCGGCGCCCACTACCGAGAAGACGGGTTGACCGAAATCGGCTTCTGGACGCCGGAACTGACCGCCCAGGTCATGCGGAAAAAAGAAATCTATCTCGAAGTCCTCACCCCCCTCGACGACATCGATTTCCGCCAACGCCAACAAGTAGTTCGTTTTCAGCGAACCCGCCTCAATCTGGAACAACAGGGAGAATTTTTCTGGGGTGTCGTCTCGGGAATGATACCGGGAAGCCGCGATCGCGCCGGGTCCTTTTACTGGCTGCGCTACGTAGACCAACAAGGAATCTTGCAAGCGATTCGCGACGTAGTGCCGTACTCCCTACCTTACGGCGTCTTCGGGCCGGCGGAACTGTACGACATCGACAGCTTGCAGGTCGATCGCGCCGATCTCGACTACTTCGCCCGCACCAGCGCCTCCCAACTGCCAGACTTCTTCACCGCAGACCCAAACCGACCCGAAATCGCCATTCCCCGCGTTCACGCCCCCCGCAACATCCTACAACTGCACGTGGGAACAGCTACCCAAGACGGAACCCTCGAAAGTCTAACGCGGCTGTACCAGCGCATTTCCGACAAACTCGCCAACGAAGACCCCCTGACGCCGGCCGAAGAGAACTTCGTCGGCTACGACGCCGTTCAGTTGCTTCCCACCGAACCCACAATCGAATTTCGCACCGACTACAGCCCCGAAAG
>NZ_JBNGCO010000061.1:0-28265 GCF_049974805.1 Baaleninema sp. | reverse complement strand
CTAAAAAAGTATGTTTTATCAGTTATTTTTAAGTAATTTAGTCTTCAGAAAATAAGTAAATCTAGTATTTTTTCGGGTTTTGTAGGATTGACAGATTTTCCAGAAAGCGGTATTCCCAGGCGATGCCTGGGAACAAATCCGCTGCTAAAAAACGGTTACACCGACAGATTTTGAGTAATCCGTTTCATGGCTTCTTCGACGTTTTCGCGGCTGTTAAATGCCGAGATGCGGAAGTAGCCTTCTCCGGCTGCGCCGAAACCGGAACCGGGGGTTCCGACGACGTTGGCCGCTGACAGTAACTTATCGAAGAAATCCCAACTGGATAACCCGTTGGGGGTCTGTACCCAAACGTAAGGCGCGTTGACACCGCCGTAGACTTTCAACCCGGCTTCGGTGAGTTTTTCGCGAATAATTTTTGCGTTTTCTAAGTAGAAGTTGACGAGGGCTTTAATTTGCGCTTGTCCGGCGTCCGAATACACGGCTTCGGCGCCCCGTTGCACGATGTAAGAAACGCCGTTGAATTTGGTGGATTGGCGGCGGTTCCAGAGTTTCCACAGTTCTACGTCCGAACCGTCGGAGGTTTTGGCCGTGAGGGTTTTGGGGACGACGGTGTAGGCGCAGCGGGTTCCGGTGAATCCGGCGTTTTTAGAGAAGGATCGAAATTCGATCGCGCAATCTTTGGCCCCTTCGATTTCAAAAATCGAGTGAGGCAGACTTTCATCGGTGATAAAAGCTTCGTAAGCGGCATCGAAGAGGATAATGGAATCGTGGGCTTTGGCGTAATCGACCCAGGCTTTCAAATGTTCTTTGGTGGCGGTTGCTCCGGTGGGGTTGTTGGGGAAACAGAGGTAAATTAAATCGACTTTTTGGGAGGGAATTTCAGCGGTGAAGTTGTTGTCCGCTGAAATGGGCATATAGACTAATCCTTCGTATTCGCCTTTGTCGTTGGCGGGGCCGGTATGACCGGCCATGACGTTGGTATCGACGTAAACGGGATATACGGGGTCGGTGACGGCGATGGTGTTGTCTTTCCCGAAGATGTCGAGAATGTTTCCGGTGTCGCATTTGGCGCCGTCGGAGACGAAGATTTCAGAGGCGTCGATGTCGCAACCGCGAGATTGGAAGTCTTTCGCGGCGATTTTTTCCCGTAACCAAGGATAGCCTTGTTCGGGGCCGTAGCCTTTGAAGGAGGCGCGATCGCCCATGTCTTGGATGGCGTCGGCCATGGCGGTGCGACAGGCTTGGGGTAAGGGTTCGGTGACGTCGCCGATGCCGAGTTTGATAATTTGGGCGTCGGGGTTGGCGTCGGCGAAGGTTTTGACGCGACGGGCGATTTCGGGGAAGAGATACCCCGCTTTCAGTTTCAGGTAGTTCTCGTTAAGGGTTGCCATAGTTAATGTATGAAGTGCCAGTGTTGGCGTCGAACAGTGTGGTTAATCAGTGGGTTACAGCAGTTGTGCGAAGCGTTTTGAGATCGCGCTTCCATGGAAAAACGGCTTCGGACTCGAAAAAAAGGCTTTCCGTACCGAACGCCGCTCTTTATGTATTATTCCACGTTGGCTTCAACCCCTGAGATTGGGGAATCGATCGCGATAGAATCGAACCGAGGCTAGAGTCAGTCGGGGAATCGATCGTGTTCGACGTACATCGTCAGTGGATCGCTATTTTAGAAGACAGTCCGGATCGTCGATCGCGGATGGCCGAGTTGTTGAAACAGAGTTTCGACGACCCGCAGGTTCGGTTTTTCAAAACGGCGTCGGTGGCGATCGAAACTCTGGAGACGGAGTTAGAGAGTTGCGCTCTGGTCAGTTTAGATGGGGATCTCAGCCGTTCTCGGTTGTCGGAAGCGGGAAATGGCGACCCCGGAACGGGGCTAGAGGTGGCGGTGTATTTGGCGCAGGCGAAGGCTCAATGTCCGGTGGTGGTTCATACTTCCGATCGCCAGATGGCGATCGCCATGATGCAAACCCTGGCGGAAGGGGGCTGTTGGGTCGATCGCGTGGTTCCGGAAAACGACTGGCTGGTTCGCGGCTGGCTCCCGAAAGTGCGGGAACTCCTCAACCCCGTTCCCAGCGATCGACTCTCTCCCGAGGCGGTTCCGAGTCGCGAGGCTCCCTGGAAAGACATCGCCGATTTCGCTGCTGCGTTCGATCCTCGAGAGGACTGGGGAAGTTTGGAAAAAGCCCGGTTCTTGGGGGAACAACTGGAACAGGTGTATCTCAACGCCGATACGCTACCGTCGACGATCGCGGAAGTGCGGACGGGACTCTGGGCGTCGCAACTGTTGTGGCGGTGTTACGACATCGAACCGGACGACGCTTCGATGGGGTATATCGGGGCGTTGCTGGAACGGTTGCGGAACTTGTTAACTCGTCAACCGAAACCTCTGGCGCCTCAACCTGTGGTTTTGGCTTCGAGCGATCGCACGGTCGATCGCATTGCGGGTACTATTTTCGGCCACGCCATCGGCGACGCTTTGGGGTTGGGACTCGAAGGAATTCCCAAAGAGCGCGTTGGGGAGTATTACCCCGAGGGGTTGTCCGATTATGAGAATATCGTGCGGGACGAACATCGGTCTCGTTGGGAAGCGGGGGAATGGACCGACGACACGGCGTTAATGCTGTGTATTTTAGATAGTTTGCTGGAGTCGAACGGGGTCGATCTCCTCGATATCGCCCGTCGCTTCTACCGTTGGGCGGCTGCGGGAAATCCCGGTCTGGGGATGACGACGCACAATGTTTTGTTTGCGAAAGAGATGTACGGGGTTGATTTCTTTCAGGCGGAGTTCGATCGCAACTATTTTGTGGCGGCGAAGAAAGTTTGGGAGGAAAGCGGCGGTCGTTCGGCGCCCAACGGCGGTTTAATGCGGACTTCTGTGGTGGGAATTTGGGACTACCCGGATCGCGATCGCGTCAAAACCCACGCCGAACAGATTTGTCAGATTACCCATTACGATCCCCGCTGCGTGGCCTCCTGCGTCGCCCTGTCCCTGGCGGTTCGCGCTCTGCTGTGCGGTACTACGGACACGGAAAACCTCACCCAGCAGATGGCGCGAGAGGTGAAGGATTACCATCCTGACATTCAAGAATACTTCCAACGCACGGCCGATCCCGATATCGCGACGTTGAAATTAGGGGAATCTTGGGGAATGGGGTACACCCTCAAAACTCTGAGTGCGGGATTTTGGGCGTTGCAACACGCGCCCTCTTACGAGGCGGGATTGTTGCAAGTTCTCCACGAAGGGGGCGACGCGGATACGAACGGGGCGGTGGCGGGGGCGTTACTGGGGGCGAAGTTCGGCTATCACAGTATCCCCAAATCTTGGATTGACGGGTTGAAACAGCGTCAGGAGTTGGAAGTGCGTGTGGAACAGTTGGTGCGTCGTTGTACTTAGCGATCGATCGGTCGAACGGAGTCGGTATTGGCGCGGACGAAACAGCCTTCGGGTTGGTTGGGGTTGGAGTTGAAGCGGACGAACAACCAGGCGTCACCGCGATCGTCGTAAAAGACGCCGCCTGCCATACTGGGGAGGGTTTCAAATCGCTGTCCCCAGGTGAGGGTTCGATCGACCGGCCAGTTATAGATATCGTTGGGACGAGCTAAGTCGAAGAGTTCGTAGCGATGGTTCATGCGACAGTTTAAGCCGTCGGGATGGGAATCCACCGCCACCCAATCGGTATGATAGGCGCGATCGAGCTGTCCGTAATCGCCGTTTTCGTCGGCTTCAGGAAGGGCGAGACTCGGCGCGACGAAGAGACTCCCCAGGCATCCCACTGCGAGACTCGTCCATAATAGAGCTTTCATTAGACGTTTTAACATAAGCGCGTTCGTTCGCTTTTTACGGACTTTTGCGGCGTTTCTCCGTGAGATCGATACAAAGGTTGATGATTGAGAATTGAGCGATCGCCTCGAAATCCCATTGCTCGAAATTCCATTGCTCGAAATCCCATTGCTCGAAATCCCATTGCTCGAAATCCCATTTTGACACTCTCTCGCGCTAGATCCTCGCGCTAGATCCCCGGCATCTCGAAGATGCCGGGGATCTTAAGGGATCTTAAACTCGTTGGTGAAGAGCATATCTATCATATTTTGAGCATTTTGTCAATACCAAATTGGAAACGATTTTCTACGGGAGAGCGTCTCAAAACTGATAGTTGCGATCGCCCACCCAGAGACTCACCGGAACCGCCCGAGCGCCATCATCTATTTTAACTTCCACCACAAAGGCTTCCGGCGTGTCCTGCTGAATTTGGGAAATGGTCGCGTTCACTTGTTCCCGTTGGTTCTCGGGCATATAGTAAGTTTCCAATCCGTAAGTAATTTGCCAGCGGCGATACTGTCCCCGCAGGGCAATTTGGTTTTCTGCCAGGTTGGCGGGAGGTTCTTCGCTGACGCGCACCGGAACCCAAGGCGTCGGCGGTTGAGAGGCGGTTTCAGAGGCGGGTTCGGGAGGTTCCAAGACTACATAAAAATCGTAAGAACTGCCCCGTCGGTGAGAGGCGAACAGTCGATCGCCCCCCGGTAAACTTTGCAGCGTCTCGATTTGAGAAATATCGTAACGGAGCGTTTGATAGTAACCCCGCATCATATCGTAAGGATCGACGGGTGCCGTTTGTAAAATCACGCGGGTTCCGTAAGCCATCGTATAGGCATCGCGGGCGGGAACCGCCAGAATTAACAGGGTTTGCAACGCCAGAGGAACCCACAACCGCCAAGCGGGAATTTGGGATTTTTTCCGCGAGGGCTGTTGCGTAGGCGTTTCGGGCGCGAGAATCGGGGTTTCGGGTTTCATGAGATTTCCTCCGGTAAAGAACGAGACTCGGCGCGATCGATCTCAACGTTGCGCTCGAACCAAAGTCCAGCGAGAATGACACCAATACCGCATCCCACAAAGACGAGGGATTTCAACAACAGTCCCGTATCGTATTCCAGCATCCGCGTTACGATACCGACGACGAGTAACACCATACCGCCCCAAAAGGTGCGGCGACTGCCAAACCCCAATCCGTCTCGAATGGCGCTAATGGCGAGGAAAAACAGCAAGATATTAAAAATTAACGGGGCGAGCACCGGGAGCGGTTGCAGGTGTAAGTGAACGTAAATGGTGACGCCGCTGATGAGGAGCATTAACGCGACGATACCCGTATTGAGCGATCGAGCTTGAAAGGGTCGGAAGCGATCGAGCTGCTTCAACAATCTCAACCACAGCCACAGCGTCACCGCCGCCACAATTAACCCCTCAATGGCGATGTGGCGTCCCAATTCCGGCCGAAAACCGAAATCAGAAATCTCAAAATACATCCATTGATTGAACGAGAGGAGGTAAAACGCGCTGGCGAGGATGAGAATCGCGAGGCTGCGGGCGATGGTATCGAACGCCGGACGCTGCAACAGGCGCGGCGGACGGACGCTGTACGCCCACAACAGAGCCGGAGGCAGCACGATCGCCCCTTCGATCGCCCAACCTTGTAACATGGCGATATTGCCGAAAATCGACCCCGACACTAACACCGCCGTCAGTCCGAAGGTGATATTAGAACCACAGCGACAGGCGAGGGGAACCCACAACAACAAAGCGAGGCTTGGCATATAGAGGGCGGCGAAGTGCCACACCGTCAAATCGCTGGCGTTGGCGGCGTCAACAATGGCGGGGACGTAAGCGATACTGACCAATAACGCCGAGAGAATCCCTAAAGACGGTAACGCCAAACTCACCGCCATCAGCCAAACTCCCGCACTCCAAACCAAGAAGAGTTGGTACAGCGGTCCGCTTTGGTGGAACATTTGGGAAACCAAAGCTATGTTTGCCCCCAGGACTAATCCGCCCAAAAGGAGCAACGCCGCCCCGAGTTTGTGGGTTCCGCCGCGATCGCGCGATCGCCACAAATAAAACCCAACCGCGTTAATTCCCACGAACAGGGTCATTAACAACGTGAGTTTGACCTCGCGAGACCATACCATCCAGTTAGCGGCGACAAAGCTAATTACGCCCAACCCCAGGAGAATGCCTCCCAAACCGATGAGGATGGTCGTAAAGCGGCTACTGGCTTCAGATTCGAGCTTTGAAAAGCGATAGCGATCGGACAGCGTACCGTAAAGTTCGGCATCGATAAGTCCTTCTTTCCACCACTGCTCCGCTTCCTGACGCAGTTGGCGGCGAAATTTTTCCGAAGTCACGGGATGTTAACTCCCACAGCGACGATTTGCTTTCAGCCTAATCGGTCGATCGTCGCCCTGTCAGGAGAGAGTGGACGTTTTATGGGCTGGCTTTTTGCGGATGAGGAGATGAGAGGGTCGTTGCGTGACGCGGAAAAGCCATATTGAAGGCGGGCGAGACGCAACATTTTTCAGCCGCGTCACGTACCCTAACGGTTAAGCGCCCAAGAGTTTGTTTTCGTTTTCGTCCACGCGGGGCAAACCAAAACTGTAATTGTTGACGCGGCTGTTGAGGTTGTAGCTGACTTGACCCTTAAAGAGCATCGATCGCACGAAATGCTCTAAATCCGAGCCGATGCGTCGCAGGTTGTATTCGGTCAACTCTTCGCCGTCGTAAGACGCCACGAGTTCCTCGAACTTCTGGTAAACCGCCTTTAACGCCTCGTCGTTCCAAACCAATTCGTTATCGGGATCGACATCGAGGGTGAGAACGTTGTCGTTAGGAATCAAGTCTTGTCCTTCGACTTCGGCGGTGAAAATACGAATGTGGCGTGTTGTCGATTTGAGAAGCATAGCTAAAAATTTAAGTCTCCGAAACAAACAGATAGGCGATCGATCGGCCTGGCGGTGGAACGAACGTTTCAGCCAGACGGCCTTTTACTCTTTTCTCAATTATTGTAATGGTGTGTTACACTTCCGCTCAACTGCTGTTGGGTTGGCTCTCGCCGACCCCAGCTTCATGCGATCGCGCCCCAAAGCGTCTATCCTTATAACTGAACTAAATCTCTAGAGCTAGAAGTCTGAGGAAGTCGGCGTGAAAGATCCGTTCGTTCGGCAGTCTCATCGAGTCGATCCGGCCGATAACATCGTCCAACAAGCCCGCCAAGGTAGTATTGCCGCCATCGTACAGGTTCTCAACGACAACCTGGCGGGGTCTGGCCTGCGAACGCGGGCGGTGTTTGCCGATGGCTGGTTACAACTGTTGTGCGAAGCCCCCAACGCCGATCGCCTCGATCGCGGGGATGTTGTCGAACAAATTCGCTCCCTCCTCGAAGAAATTTCGCCCCACAACATCCGCCGCGTCAATCTCAACTGTCGCATCGCGCGGGAAGAACAACTGCTGTGGCTTGAAGAAATCAACCGCGATCCGGAAAATCAACTGTTGTGGTCGCAACAGATCGTTTTAAGCCGTCCGAATCCCCTCAAACAGCTTGTCAGCAGTCTGAAACCCGCCGAAGGCCGCCGCAAAGTGGCGCTTCCGAAGAAAGTCCCGGTGTCGATGCCCACGCGACCGAGAGATCCCATGCAAAAGGGGTTGATGGTTGGCTTTGTCCTCAGCCTGATTCTCCTGTTCGGCTTGAACTGGCTCTACCAACGGACGCGATCGACCGCCTCGGACACTCCCGAAGCCGCCACCCCCACCGCCACGCCGACGCCCTCCCCTGCGGTTCCCGAAGCCCCCGATCCCTTCACGCAAGCGGTGCGCTTGGCAGAACAGGCATCCATTGACGGCCAAACCGCCCAAAATCGGGCAGAATGGCTTGATTTAGCGGCAAAATGGCAGCGAGCGGCGGATTTAATGGCGCAGGTTCCCCCAGACGACCCCCGCTATACCACCGCCAGCGATCGCGTCGAAGTTTACCGCCAAAACAGCCGCGTCGCGCAACAGCAAGCAGAGCGTACCACTGAGTAAACTCCATGTCTCACCCAATCACAACTCCTCAAACCCCGTCAAACCAAACCCCCGCCGCGTCTTCACATAAAATAACGCAACGGGGGTTGACATTTTATTTAAAATATGGTAAATAATTACATTGCTCGTTTGTTCGCTTCGATGGCCTCACTGTAGCGGCCGAGTTTTTCCAAAGCGATGCCTTTGTGAATCCAAGCATCTTTGGCCATCGGTTGCAGTTCGAGAACCTTATCCCATCCAGAGTTGGCCTCTTCCCACCGTTGCAGTTGTTGCAAAGATAAAGTGCGCGTCCACCACAGCAACAAGTCATCGGGAAATTTTTCCAAAGCGCGATCGCAACAATCGATCGCCTCCTCAAACTGTTGCAACTCCCGCAAAATGCGACCCCGTTGCTGCCACACTTTCAAATTATCCGCATCCGCTTCCAGAGCGCGATCGAGAAACTTTAACGCCGGGTGTAAATTCCCCGCATCGTATTGCTGAAGCCCTTGTCGATACAACGATTCCGCCTGTTCCGGATCGGGGGTTTTCGCCTTCTCCTCCGACGATTTCGCCTTCGTCGGTTCCGCCGGAGGCGCGTCGTCAGCCTTCGCCGCATCCAACCCGAGGGCGCGATTGTTGGCTTCGATCGCCTCCTCGTAGCGTCCTAACTTTTGCAGCGCGACCCCTTTATTAATCCAAGCATCGCGGAAATAGGGATCGAGTTCCAAGGCTTTATCCCAACTCTCAACCGCTTCGTCCCAACGTTCCATCGCGCCGAAGGCCACGCCGCGACGAAACCAAATTTGCGCGTCGTTACCATCGAGTTCCAACGCCTTCTCCCAAGTGGCCAGAGCGTCTTCCCAACGATTGAGATCCAATCCCAACACGACCCCTTTATTAATCCAAGTTTGAATATCTTTCGGATCGAGTTCTAACGCTTTATCCCAACTAACGAGGGCGGCTTCGACCTGTTTCAAATCCTGTTGCAAATCACCCAGATGTCCCCAAACTTGGGCGTTTCCGGGGTCGAGTTCCGCCGCTTTCTGATAAGCGGCCAGAGCCTCTTTCGATCGCTTGAGTTCCGCCAGGGCGTCGCCACGCCCGATCCAAGCACGAACCAGCGTATCATCCAAAGCCAAGGCGCGATCGAAGGCCAACAGAGCCGCCTCAAATCGATCGCCCTTCAACTGTTCCGTTCCCCGAGACAGCCAGCGTCGCGCTTCCTCCGTCTCCGATTCTCCCCGCGTCGCCGGCGCTTGAGAGGGGGTCGGCGTCGCCGCTTCAGTCGCAGTTTCCTCCGTGGCCGAGGACAGTTCCGCCGGACTCGCTCCCGCCAACAACTGATGTCCGATATTCCCCGCCAACAGCGCCACCGGCCGAGAAGTTCGATCGCTCAACTGCACCATCCGGCGCCCCAACTCCACTTGAGGCGTCTCGTCCTGGGTGCGAGCGTTCCCGAACTGGCGCAGCCAAGTCATCCAGCGTTCCTCAGAAGCGCGATCGTCCAACGCCTGGAAGAATCGATCGATCTTCGTCTCGTCCCATCCGTGACTGACGCCCTCAAGCAGTTGCAAAAAATAAAACTCGCATTCCGCATCGCTCAGAGGCGGTTGGGCGACAGGAACCCGGTCTGCGTGTTGAAACGCACCTCCTCCGAACAGTCGCCGGAAGAAATTCGCTATCGCCTGTACGATCCGCCTAAGCATTCGCCGTCCTTATCCTTAAACAATTACAACTCGACCAATTCGACGTTTGAGATTGTACGCCTTCCGCGCTCCGTTGCAGAAGGAGAGGGGGAGATTGGGAGAGAGGGAGATTAGGAGAGGGGGGAGAAGGGGAGATGGGGAGAAATTCTCAACGATCTTGCCAAATCATCCCCTCCAGAACGATCGTACCCTCATCCCCTCATTCCCTCATCTCTCCTCGTCCCTACAACTTCGTCCCGCATTCCGGGCAGAAGTGGTTCGTCGAGGCGTTTTTCGCGCCGCATTCGGGACAGTAAATCAACTCGACGGCTTTATCGAGAACCTTGCGTTCGGGCAATCCCAACATTTGCGCGTTGCTCTTACCCGGGGCCACCATCGGATAACAGTTTTCAGTTTTGTGAACGCGAACGTCGAGAACCACCGGCCCCTCGTGAGCCAACATTTCCGCGATCGCCCCTTCGAGTTCCTCGCGACGGTTGACCGTAATCCCCTTGAGACCGTAGGCGCGGCACAGCAACTCGATATCCGGCATGCCCACTTCCATATTGGAAGACGAATACCGTTCTTCGTAGAAGGTTTGCTGCCACTGACGCACCATCCCCTGCCAACCGTTGTTGATAATTACGGTCTTCACGCTAATGCCGTATTGAGCCAGGGTGCCGAGTTCTTGCAGGTTCATTTGGAAGCTGCCGTCGCCGCTGATGCAGATGACTTCGCGATCGGCTAAGGCCACCTTCGCCCCCATCGCCGCCGGAACGCCGTATCCCATCGTTCCCAATCCGGCGCTGGAAATCCACTGACGCGGACCGTTTTTGAGGAACTGCGCCGCCCACATTTGATGTTGTCCCACGTCGGTGGTGTAGTAGGCATCGGGCGCTTGTCGTCCCAGTTCCACCACCACTTCTTGAGGCGAGAGAATGTCATCGTAACGCGGCACGCTGAGGGGATAATCGGAGCGCCATCGATCGATTCGATCGCGCCACCCCTGAGTTTGACCGGGTTCGCTGGCCACGCCGAACTCTTTGAGGCGGCGCAACAAATCCAACAGCACTTGGCGCACATCGCCCACAATCGGCACGTTGGGGGCGCGGTTTTTGCCCACTTCCGCCGGATCGATATCAATGTGGATCACTTTCGCGCGGGAAGCGAACTCATCCAGTTTGCCCGTTACGCGATCGTCAAAGCGGGCGCCGACAGCGATTAACAAATCGCACTCGCTCACGGCGAAGTTGGCGTAAGCCGTTCCGTGCATTCCCAACATTCCCACCGAGAGGGGATGTTTTTCATCGAAGGCGCCTTTCCCCATCAGCGTCGTCGTCACGGGAATTTGGAAATACTCCGCCAGTTCCAACAGTTCCGCGTGGGCCCCTGCGGCGATCGCGCCGCCCCCGACGTACATCAAAGGCTGTTTGGACTCGCGAATCAAGGCGATCGCCTGTTCGATTTGACGGGGGTTGCCCTTGACGGTGGGGCGATATCCCGACAGTTTCAAAGAACCCGGTTCGATGGGAACGTAATCGCACTCGGCCAGTCCCACATCTTTCGGCACGTCGATCAACACCGGGCCGGGACGCCCCGTGCTGGCGATGTGGAAGGCTTCGGCCACGATCCGCCCCATATCGGCCGGGTCGCGCACCACGTAAGAATGCTTGACGATGGGCAGCGTAATGCCGAAAATATCAGTTTCTTGGAACGCATCGGTTCCGATGGCGTGGCGCGGCACCTGTCCGGTGACGACCACCATCGGAATCGAGTCCATGTGAGCGGTCGCGATACCCGTCACCAAGTTAGTCGCTCCCGGGCCGGAGGTGCCAAAGCAAACCCCCACTTGACCCGTTGCCCGAGCGTAACCGTCAGCAGCATGGGCGGCCCCTTGTTCGTGCCGCACCAGGATATGCTGCATCTCTCCCGCTGCTTCAAAGCGGTAGAGTTCGTCATAAATCGGAAGAATCGCGCCACCGGGATAGCCGAAAATATGTCGAACGCCGTGGCGCTTTAAACTATCAATTAAGGCATACGCGCCCGTAACGCGCTTGACAGCCACTCTTTGCAATTGCACGACAGGAACCTCTCGAAATACTCGAAAAACGGATTAATACAATAACAGTTTACTCACGTCAAGTTCGACGTTCGACATCCATTAAGATAAATTCAAGTTTATCGAAATTATCGTTAAAATAACAACGCAGGCTTTGTTTTTGTTTAAGAATTTAAATGACCGATCGATCCTCCGATCCGACGCCAAAGCGCCCCCGCGCCGCCCAAAACCTCAGTCCGGAAAAATACCAGCGTTTGGTGGCGGAGGCGAAAGCGCCCTATCGGGGGTTGCGTCTGTTCCTGTACCTGGCTTTCGCCGCCTCGGGGTTTATCGGCGCCTTGGTGTTTCTAGCGCGATCGCTGGCGGGGCAGAATTTGACTTCGGATTTGCCCAATTTCGCCCTACAGGTGGGCGTGGTGGCGTTGATGGTGTGGTTGTTTCGCCTCGAAACGCGATCGAAACCGTCAGGGAAGGGTGAAGAGTAAAGCGTGAAGCGTCGAAAAACCTGGCTGTGGTTGGGCTTGAGCGTCGCGGCCTCCCTGGCGATGGTCTCGGTTGTCGTGCGGGAAGGCGCGGGGGCTTACGTGGTGCAAGACGACGCGCGACAGCATGTTTTTTGGATGCAACGGTTTCTCGATGGTGATTTGTTTCCCCAGGATCTCATCGCGGACTATTTTCAATCGGTCGCACCGGCCGGGTATACGGCATTGTACCGCGTCGCCTCGGTTTTGGGACTCGATCCGTTTGCTTTCAACAAGCTGTTACCGCCGATTTTAGCGGTTATCGCCACGGCGTTCGCGTTCGGGGCGACGATCGAATTATTTCCCGTTCCTTGGGTGGGGTTCTGCACGGCTATTATTTTCAATCTCAGCCTGTGGATGAAGGACGATTTAGTCTCGGGAACGCCGAGAGCCTTTGTTTATCCCTTGTTGACGGCGTTTTTATATTTTCTGCTACGACGCCAGACTTGGAGTGTTGCGCTTTCTGTCGTTGCGACTGGCTTGTTTTACCCGCAATACGTTCTCGTGGAAGCGGGGGTTTTGGCGTTGTACGCGGTGGATTTTCCTCGGTGGCGGTTGCGCCGCCATGCGATCGCACTGGCGTTAGTCGGCTGTACGGCAGCATTTTTGATTTTGTTACCCTTTCTTTTGGCGACCAACGAGTTCGGTCCGGTCGTCACCTGGGCTGAAGCGAAACAATCGGCGGATTTTTATCCGAAAGGACGCAGTGCGTTTTTTTATGAAGATGCTTTCTATTTTTGGATGAGTGGCGATCGCAGCGGCTTTTTGCCGGGAAGAACGCCATTAGCCTTATGGATTGGGGCGTTTCTTCCCATCTTGCTGAAATTCAAAAAACACTTTAACTATCTCATATATCTTCGCAAAAGTCAAATCTTATTACAGCTTTTTATTGCTGCAACATCGTGGTTTTTATTCGCGCATTTATTTCTCTTTAAACTTCATCTTCCCAGTCGATACACGCATCACAGTTTCCGCGTATTATTCGCGATCGCATCGGGAATTACTCTCGGGGTTGTGGTGAAAGAAATTTGGCGGCGATCGAGTCACGCCAAAGCGGTCGATCGCCTTCTCGGTCAAACGGTATCCATCGCGTTGCTTTTTTCCGTCATCGCCTCTCCGCTGTGGCTGTCAGATTCCTTCCGAACCGCCTATCACGAGGGGGTTGAAGTAGAACTGTACGATTTTTTCAAGACGACGCCGAAAGAGAGTATCATCGCTGGAGTTGACGGAGAACTTAACAATATTCCGACGTTTTCTCAACGGTCGATTTTAGTAGGAATGGAATATGCAATCCCCTATCATCGCGGTTATTATGAAGAGATAAAAAAACGAGCGATCGACCTCATTCGCGCTCACTACAGTTCGGACTTAACATTTGTCCGAGAAATCATAAAATCTTACAATATAGATTATTGGATAGTTGCCAAAAACGATTTTTCCGAAGATTATCTAGAACAGAATTATTGGCTCGAAAAAATTGAAGAGTCGAAAATGAAGGACGATCCGCTGGTTCGCGCCGTCGTAGAAGTGTTTGAAGCGGTGAAACATGGGGAAGTGGCGGCGTTGCAGTCACAGCGCGATCGCTGCTCGGTGTTCGAGTCGAATCGATTCCTGGTATTGGAAGGGGATTGTATTTAAGGCGATTCAAAACAAGATCCACCAGATCGCCGCAGCAACAGCTAACACAACCATCCACCCAATGCGGGAGAGGAGAACCCACAGCCAAAATCGTAAACGTAAATCCCAGAGAAATCGCCATCGTTGGCGGTTGTTAGAAGCGGGGTTGCGTTTGTCGCTGTACCACTTTTGTTTTCGGTGAACCAAGCCGTGACAGCGACGACAGAGGGGAACCACATCCCAACCGGGAATTTCTCGTCCGGCGATTTTCCCTCGGAAGTCGCGATAGCGGAGGTGATGGACGGCTTCAGC
Source organism: Baaleninema sp. (assembly GCF_049974805.1). NCBI lineage: Bacteria > Bacillati > Cyanobacteriota > Cyanophyceae > Oscillatoriales > Oscillatoriaceae > Baaleninema > Baaleninema sp. The sequence goes on along the minus strand of NZ_JBNGCO010000061.1, from coordinate 14,240 downwards.
GGGGTGAAAGGGATTGAGAATGCAGCGATCGCGAGCCAGTACTCGGGTTTGGCGGGCGATGGTTTGCCATTTTCCGGTGTAACGGGCTTTGAATTGGTCGCGTCGGCGCGATTTCTTCGGTTTCGATCGAGACGGTCGGGTCATAGCTTTACGATTATGCCGTTCGATCGATCGTTTGCAAACGCCTTGACGTGAAATCCCGGCGAAACTCCTTCCTCCGGAAAACGTCTAAGAGACTAGGCTTAATGTTTTTAAGGCTCAGTGTTGCAGGAAACGAGGACTCGATCGCTATGAGAATACAGAAATATGGCGCGATCGCCGCGCTGACGACCCTATTGTTCTGGGAACTTCCCGCTCGAGCCGTCGATTACGACGATCTCGATCGACTTTATCGAACCGGAAATTGCGTCCGCTGCGATTTGCGTCGGGCGAATTTAGAAGAAGCGGATTTACGAAACGCCGATTTGCGCGAAGCCGACTTGCGCGGTGCAAATCTCGAAGACGCCAACTTACGGGGTGCGGACTTGCGGGATGCGAACCTGCGCGATGCAGACTTGCGCGGTGCCGATTTTCGCAACGCCGAGTTACGGGGAATTCGCCTCGAAGGGGCGCGAACCCGCGACGCGCGGGGGTTAGGGCGCTACATCGACGAGGACGACGACGATTATACATCCGGACGCGCTCGGGCTGCGGTAAACCGACTCTATCAAGAGGTGTTGGGGCGCGACGCCGATTCGCGAGGCTTGCGGGAATACGCCCGACAGTTGCAACGGGGAATGTCGTTGAGCGAGATTCGGGAAGATTTAGCCCGCAGCGAAGAAGCCCGCGATCGCATCCGTCAAATCTATTGGGAAATTTTAGGGCGAGACGCCGATCGCGACGGGTTGCGTCACTACCGCCAACGGCTCATCGACGGTTGGAGTCTCGATCGAATTCGTCAGGATATCGCCGACAGCGACGAAGCTCGCGAACGGGGACGTCGCCGTCGTTAACGATTGTGGGTCGATCGCGTTACCCTAAAAAAAACGCAATCTGACGGAATCGAAACCCATGCGACTACTACACACGATGCTCCGGGTGGGAAACCTGGAAGAATCCCTCAAATTCTACTGCGACGTATTGGGAATGAAACTCCTGCGTCAGAAAGACTATCCCGGCGGTGAATTTACCCTCGCCTTCGTCGGATACGGGGACGAATCCGACCACTCAGTTATCGAACTGACTTATAACTGGGGCGTCGACAGCTACGATATCGGCGACGGTTACGGCCACATCGCCCTCGGCGTAGACGATATTTACAAAACCTGCGACGAAATTAAAAGCCGAGGCGGAAAAGTGGTACGGGAACCGGGGCCGATGAAACATGGTTCGACAGTCATCGCCTTTGTTGAAGATCCCACGGGTTATAAAATCGAACTCATTCAACTGGGAACCCAAGGCTCAGCTCAGCAAGAGTCTCAGAAGCAAGCAGCTACCGCTTGAGTGGAGAGAAGGAGATAGTAAGCTTCCCGAGAGAGGGAGACAAGACATCTCTCTGTTTTTTGACACTCCACATTGCGCCCGATTCCCCGTAGGTGCGTTGCTGGAAACGCATTTACGGGGATTTTTGTGATAATTCTTCACCACAGAGACACATCCCCCCTTGGGAAGGGGGGTTGGGGGGATTGGAGGGAGTTGAAAAACTGCTGTTTGAGATTCTGGCTGAGGCCGGGGAGATTGGAGGGGAACGCCAAATGGTATTTTCCGCATGGATTTCCGGCGAATTGGCTTTCCCGCGAAAGCACCCGACGCGATCTGGGTACGCTTCACGCTTCCCGCGTTCCGCTTCCCTGAATCGCGGATCTGCCTCGTTTCAGGAAACGGCGTCGCCAGGTTTCAACCGTTCCCAACGCCAACAATCCGAAAAGCAGATTCGGTTCGGGAACTTTTACTGGATCGGATGTTGGCGTGGGATCGGGGGTGGGATCGGGGGTGGGATCGGGCGTCGGAAGTGGGTCAACTTGGGAAAACTGACGCAGGAAAAACGGTGAAGCGGGGGTCGAGTCGGCAATGAAATAGCGGAATGTGACGGTTTCACCGGGATTGACGATGCCGTTGGAAAATGCGATCGCATCCTTTCCGTTGCGAATTTCTTGGATATTGGTAAAGCGATCGGAGGTGGCCGTAAAATCTGAATAGCCCGGTATTGAAACGTTGTTGGGCAGGCCAAAGGCGAGGCCGTCATGGCGATCGCTGGGTTCGCCTAATATGGATTGAAGTTCGTGGTCGAAAAACGTCCAAGTGCGATCGCTGCGATTCGTCAACACCGATTCAAACCAAAAGCCAGATACGAACCCTGTGGGCATATTAAATTGGTCTGTTACCGGAAACGGTGTCAAACTCGGCAAGCCGTCAATCTGCAACACCAAATCGAGGTCGGTTCCCGTGACATCTTGAAACAGCCTTACCGTGTCGTTGGCGACCGTTCCACCCTGGATGTTAAAGTCTCCCGAGAGGGTTTGAACGTTCAGCGACCCCCCGTTGACGGATAAGGAGATGGCGGAAGCGGGAGCGGCAACCATCGATACCGTAGCGGTGGTGATCGTTAGTGATGCACCTGTGCGAAACAGTTGGGTGCGATCGCGGATATAACTCGGTAACAGACTCATCTTGTGACCTGAACTGTCTCAAAAACTTTACCTTATAGATACGATTATGGCATCTTGTCAAGTTCCTGTCGGACAAGTTTAAAAAATTTTGTCAAAAATTAAGATTTGGCTGATAAGAATTCGTGAAATTTTAGGGTTGATGTACCGAGAGTTTAAAGGTTACAGGAATTCTACCATTTCCCTTTAAACTTGTCCTTTAAACTTGTGCTTTAAACTGGCGACAGAAAGCATAAATTTGTGGGTTACGTAGTGGGTTACGTCAGGTGCATCTCACTTTTGTAAAAATATGATTTTGCCGTAGGTTGGGTGGAGCGATAGCGAAACCCAACAACAGCTCAATTCAGTGCAGAGACAGTGCAGAGACTCCGATCTGATAAATTTACATTGTTGAGATGCACCCGAAACTGGATATCTGGAATCTCCCCCGTTTCAGATGCCCGATATTTTGAAAATATCGGGTTGCGGGTAATTTACCGCAAATTCAAAAATGAGATGCACGCCTTTTTAAAAAGCGAGACCAACTATTCCCGCGCTAACGTGGGTTGACGTCCCAACAAACCCGTCATCAACTTCAACGCCAAGGTTTTAGCGGGTTTTACGTTTCGTAAGACCCAAAGCCCAAGCTGACGCGCTGCCACCATCGGAACAAAATCGTTCGAGAAGGTGCGATCGAGCAAATCCGTAAAACCGAGAATCGTCCAATTTTCGCCGCGACGCCAGCGATCGTATCGTTCCAACACCGACCGCGAACCGATATCTTTACCTTGACGGTGGGCGTCTCGAATCACTTGCGCTAACGCCGCCACATCGCGAAGCCCCATGTTCAACCCCTGTCCGCCGACGGGGTGACAGCGGTGCGCCGCATCTCCCACCAAAGCAACGCGATGGTTGAAATATCGATCGCTCTGCATCAACTGTACCGGAAACACGCGACGGGGACTAATGACCTGCACCCGTCCCATCGAGTTACCGTAGTGACGTTGCAACTCTTCGGTAAACGCTGCTTCGTCCATTTCCAGTAATTCCTGGGCTTTGGCGTGGGGGGCAGACCAGACCACGTTACAGCGATTGTCCGTCAGGGGCAAAATCGCGAAGGGGCCGTTTTGGCGAAACCGTTCGTAAGCGATGTTTTCGTGGGATTTTTCCGGTTTAACCTTGAAGGTGACGCAGGATTGCCAGTATTGCCAACCTTGGGTTTCAATTCCGGCGGAGGTGCGAACTTTCGATCGCGCCCCGTCTGCACCCACGACTAACCGCGCCCGTAGCTGATGTTGAGTGCCGTCTCGATCGTACCTAACGGTAGCGTACTCGTGGCCATACTCCACATCTACCACGTCTGCCGGACAGGTGACTTGAACGTTGTCAACGCTCCGTAAAAACTGCTGAAGCGTACTCAACAGGGGCGTGTGTTCGGCGACGTACCCGAGGCGGTCTAAGCCCACGTCTGAGGGGACAAACTGAACGTCACCGGGGCGATCGCCGTCTGAGAGGCGAATTTTCTTAAAGGTGGTAATTTTCGGTAAAATGTCCTGCCAAACGCCGATGCCGTTGAAAATGCGCCCCGTGAGGAGCGTTAAGGCGTAGACTTGCGATCGCGCAGCGGCGGCTTCTTGAGTTTGAGCGTCGAGAAGCGTCACCCGCAATCCCGAATCCTTCAACGCACAAGCGAGGGTGGTTCCGGCAACGCCACCGCCAACGATGGCCACGTCGCAGTCAACAGCAGGGTCGTCAACTGTGGGGTCGGCGGTGTCTTGAGTTTGAGAAAACGGCTCTTGAGACATCGATTTACCTGAGATGTAACGGTTTGTCACGTTAATTGCTTAATTACTATATTGCCAATAATTCTCGATTTGCGCAGAATTGATGGTGCAATATTGCTTTTCCCAATCCCCTCATCCCATCATGCCATCATCCCCTCATCTCCTCACCATAAAACCGGCCGCGCCACTGAGTCGGAACTTCCGAGGCCGATTTCCAGATGCGTAGGACAGCGAGGGGGTCGGCGAGGGGAGAGAACCAGAACAGCCAGGAGAAGCGGGCATTTTGTAGGTCGTAAGCGGGGGCGATGGCAATTCCCAGGGCAAAGCGAATCGCCAGCAAGGTCAAATTGAGATAAAACAGCACCGAAGCCGGAGACAGAGAAATGGGCGGAAACGGGGAATTTCCCGACCCCAGAGAGGCAAGAACGCCCGTGAGGACCACTAACAGGGGTAGTCCCTGTACGGAGGCGAGAAACCAGACATCGCCCCAAGTTTGACCCGGCGAGGCGGCGTCTTTGAGGTCGAGGGAGCGTCCCCACTCGCGCCAAGTTTCCATCGCACCGTCGTACATTCGGACTTTCAGTAACTTCGAGCCGTCCCAGAAGCCGACCTTGAAGCCGTTGGCGGCGGCGGTTCGGGCTAACGTCACGTCGTCGCAAAACGATCGCCGAGCGCAAGTATAGCCGTCCAAGCGTTCCAAGAGCGATCGCCGCACCAAGAAACACTGGCCGTTCGCCATGACCCGTTCCGAACCGTTGCTGCGACTTCCCGTCGGTCCGAAGCGATACACCAACGTCATCAACAACGCCGGTTGTAAGAGCAACTCGCCGGGATAGTTCAAAATAAACTGGGGCGACAGGGACACGAGGTCGTATCCTTCCGCCTCCGCTTCCGCCACCAAACTGGCCACCAAACCCGGCGCGGGGCGCGTATCGGCGTCAACCCCTAAAATCCACTCTACAGGTTGGAGGCGGTGGCGATCGCCTGGGGTGTTCGGCGGGGTTTCAGAGGGTCTCGAGAGGGAATTTCCCGAGAAATAGGAATAGCCGTTGTGCAAGGCCCAAGGGCGTCCTACCCATCCCGCCGGAAGGGGGGCGTCTCGCATCAGGCGAATGCGAGGGTCGAACTGCGCCCGTTCCTCGACGATATCGGCAGTTCCGTCTTGGGAGTGGCTATCGACAACGACGATTTGGCGAACTTCGTGGCTTTGTTGGCTGAGACCCTGCAAACAGGGGCGAACTCGGTGGGCTTCGTTGAGGGTGGGAACGACGACCCCCACTTTACCCACCCATTCACAGGTGGCGGTTCGAGGTTGTAGGGGGGGTTTGCGGGTCGGTCCTTCGAGCAACCGAGCCAGCAAAATCGCGACGGCGGGAAGTTGTAGCAGCAGGAGAACGAAAATCAGAGCGTCCATGCAGGTTGGATTGAATCGAGGAGATAGCGGTTATTTGGCAGCGGTTTCGAGGGACGGAAGAACCAGGTCTTCGGCGACGCCGTCCCGGTCTGCGTTTTCGCGAGGTTCGATCGTTCGTTCGGGGGCCAGACGCCAGCAGGCGATGGCTGGAACCACGCCGAAGAGGACGCTTAACAGGGTGGGGACGGTAAATTGAGAATCTAACAAGACCAGGGTAATGGTAGCGCCGAAGCAGAAGTTCACCAGGTAAACGAGAACGGGGACGCCTAAGTGTCGGCGAGATAACACGAACTGGTTTTTATTTTGTAGGGCAGTGGCGACGGTCATGTAAAGAACGCCGGTTCCAATCCATCCGGCCAGATTGCGATAGGGCATTCCGAAGAATTCGCCCACTTCTTCAAAAGACCAGAAAGGATAGGGGGTTTGGCTCATGGCGGGGTCGAGAACTAAGTCCCAGGCGGTGAGGAGCAGCGCACCGAGGGCGATCGCGCCGATTTGACGCACCCAGCGCGGCGCCATCGTCACCGCTTCCATGGCACTTCTGGCGAGGAGGTAGCAGACGAAGCCCATGTAAAACCAGGACAGGGGAATGGTGAAGGGGACTAATCCGGCGATTTTGTAGCCCAAGCCGCTGAGGTAGTGATAGGCACCGAAGGGAAATCCGGTGCTGGTGCCGAGGAGTTCGCTGCTGAGGGAGAGGAGAACGGAGGGGACGAAGAAGGCCAGCAGGGGTTTCCAGCCGAGGGTACGATAGGCGAAAAGGGCAACGGCCGCCGCCCCGAGCAGGATGTAACTGACGCCGCCTTGGGCCATGCTCCAACCGAAGAGTTTGAGACCGAAGGGGGAGAGCTGTCCGATTAATTCCGAGTTGGGCAGGACGATGAGCAATCCCCCCAGCCCGAACGCCATAGAGAAGACGTGCAGTCCCAGGCTGGAACGTTCGGCAATCTTGAGATGCTGCATTGTTAACTTTTTTTACGAAAACACTGCCTATCAGTTTACAAAGCTTTAAGGGATTTCGGGAATCGATCGCGATCGCGGCCGTGGTTTTTCTCGTCCCACGCTAGGATAGAACCCACAACGATCGCGCCGTAGAGGGCATTGGTATTGGGACTGGGAGCGTGAAAGTGGGCATGAAAGCACAAGTATTTCGAGGGGTCGATCGATTATGCTACGAAGACCTTCCCCAACCGACGATCGCCACTGATGAAGTGTTGTTGAAAGTGGAGGTGGTGGGGGTTTCGCCGCGAGACCTACAAGCCTTGAAATCACCTGACACCGAAGCTCCCTGCGTGTTGGGCAGCGAAATCGCCGGCACGATCGCCGCCGTGGGGGAAAGTGTCAGTCAATGGTGGGTGGGGCAGCGGGTGGCGACGGTGTCTCGGGTTCCCTGTATGCGCTGCCGGGAGTGTTTGCGCGATCGATTTTCCCTCTGTTCGTTTTATCAAAACATTACGACGACGGCCGGTCTCTCGGACAGTGGCGGCGGTTTTGCTGAATATGTGAAGGTTCCGGCCCATCTGGTGCATCACGGCGGGTTAGTGGCGTTACCGGGTCACATAACTCTCGATCGCGCCGCGTTGCTGCAACCGCTGAATCTCTGTCTGGCAGCGATCGATCGCCTGCGGTTTCAACCGGGACAACAGGTTTGGATTCTCGGCGCCGGATCGATCGGATCGATTTTGGTCTTGCTACTCAAACAATTCGGAATGCGGCCCTTAGTCAGCGATCCCAATCCCGATCGCCTCGACGCTGCCCTCGATTTGGGGGCAGAGGCGGTTTTTGCGGGCAGCAGCGACGACCTGCACACGAAAATCTGTGCGTTCACTGATGGCGAAGGGGTCGAAGCCGCAATTCTCACCGAACCGTCTCACATCAGTTTTCTCAACGCGCTCGATGGCCTGCGTCCCGGTGGAAAACTCGTCTGTTTGACAGATTATGCCGATCGTGGCGCTATGTTCTTCGATCCGATGTCTGTTATGCGACGTCAGATCGACCTCCTCGGCTGTGCGGGGATGTCGTTTCGCCTGCAACCGATGGCGATCGATCTGCTGTTCGACCATCGCCTTCCTCTGGAGTCTGTCGTTAGCGATCGCCTGTTGCTGTCCGACTTACCCGAGGTCGTCGAACGGGGGACTGCGGAGAAAACTGCCACCCGAAAAATTTTGGTATATCCCCATTAACGGGACGCCGCTACTTTCGAGCGAGGTTTCCGCAGCCGCCCCGAGGGAATCCCTGGCTTCGGAATTTCTCGGCGGCTTGGTTGTGAAGGTTTGGACTCTTCTGAAGTGTCTTCGTCTCCTTGAATTTCAAAATAGTCCGTGACCAGTGCCGCCTCGAAAATCGCCCGAACCGCCGCCGTGGGATGTTGCAGAACCAAGCGACTGCGGCGTTTTCGCGCGAAATGCTTCAAACGCAACAACAACAGCAAACCCGCGTGAGAAATCGTTGTAACTCGGGAAAGATCGATAATCCAGAGATGAGAAATATGGGTTTTCGAGAGGATGTAACGGTTGACATCCTGTTGGAGTCGCCCCGTTCCCACCCAATCCAGCTTACCTTGGGGAGACAGAACAATGGCCATGACGCGAAATCGCCTCGATCGAAACTGCCGTTTCAGCATCCCAGATTTGTCGAACCGTCTCCGTTAGCTCGATCGAGCTTTGGCGTGACCTTAACCGAGAATTGTCAGCGATCGCGATCGCATCACTCCCGATACACCGGAAGTGTGAAATGGAACGTACTGCCTTTACCGGGGGAAGAATCGACCCAGATTTTACCGTAGTGGGAGCGCACCACCCGCAGACACAAGGCCAACCCCAACCCGTAGCCGTCCGTTTTCTCGTCCCGTTTGAGGCGTACTCGATCGTCGAAAATCTGCTGTTGCTTGTCGAAGGGAATCCCCGGACCCGTATCGCTGATACTCACTTGAATTTTTTGAGCGGTTCGGTGTAGTAACGATACCGCAATCGTCCCCCCGTCGGGGGTATACTTCATAGCATTATCGATGAGATTTGTCAAGACCTGACGGATGCGATTGGGATCGGCATAGGCAAAGGGTAAATCTTGAGGTAAATCGGTTTGCAAATGTAAATCTTTGGCGTCGCATCGATCGCGCTGTCGCTCGATCGTCTCTCGACACAACTGCGCCAAATCGAGCTTTTGCGGGTGAATCGTCAAATGGCCGTCGAGACTTTGAGAAGTCTCCAGCACGTCGAGGATCATCTGTTCGATTTGACGAGTTTGGGTGCGAGCGTGGTGGAGGAGTTGATCGAACAAGCCGGGGTTGGCGTCCCGTTTGTGGTGATTTTCCGGTCGGTTGAGGGTTTCGAGGGTTTCGATAGCGATGGAAGTGGACGTGAGGGGATTGCGCAAATCGTGCGCCAACATCGACATCAAACGATCCTTAAACCGAAGCTGTTCCTGAAGCTCCTCCTTTTCCTGTTTCAAGCGAAACACCTCGTCAGACAGTTGGATGATTTCAGCGGAGGTGGCCAGAGAGGGCAAACAAGTGGACTGGGAAACCCCGTCAGGGATTTTACAGTTTCCATTATCGTTGTGACTGCCATCGATCTGGGTTTGACAGTGTTGGAAAAAGTCTTCCACCGATCGCTGCCACTGCGGCCAAAACCGCTCGAGCTGCGCTGCGATATTCGAACCCGTCAGCCGTTGTCGCGGTTCCGGGTGGAGTTTGATCAGCGTCGGCGTGGCGATAAGCTTGAAATGTTCGGCTAAATAGGGCTGTTCGCTGACATCGATGGCTTCGAGGGCGAAATTGCCAGCCTCCTTGACCGTATCTAAGTAGCGTCGAATACGTTGGAGTTCTTCCCAGGAACTCGATCGACGATCGACAAACAGCAATAGCTGTAGTACAGCATCGGGGCGATTGTCGAAATTGGGAAATACGGATCGAGTCATCTCGGGTTTCTACTCAGTATCCAAAGCCGAATCCAAAGCCGAACATCTGCGCCAAACGATGGACGAGCGTTTTGAATTCGACCGGGCAACACTCTTTGAGTCGGCGATCGAGCGTCGTGGCATCAACCGAACTACGGTCGAAGTCCGTTCGAGACGCCGCAGCGGCAACAAACGCTCGATGGCGTACCGAGTGCGGGGGCGAATCTGAAACGGAATACATCGAGTCATCTCGCTCTTGAGGAAAGCGTTTTACAAACGATCGTCATGCAGCCAGTTTGTCCAACTCCTGCGAAGGGCTTCTCTTCTACTTTAATATCTTCTTTAGATTTCGCGATCGAGTCCCAACCCGACATCATGCAACCCTTGGCAAATGTTGACTGATATTCTAACGTTTTCAAACGGCCGGTCGATCGGCAAACCTCAGTTTCCCCGGCAGTTTCGCGGCTTAAAGCAGGAGAATCTTCATTGGCGATGTGGCTGAAGCTCAAAAAAAATCCTTGGTTTCGGTTGGCGATCGGTGCGGCGATCGTCTTCTTTTGCGTGAGTGCGATTTTAACGTTACATCGCTACTACACTTTTTATGCGTCCTACGACCAGGGAATTTTCAACCAAGTCTTTTGGAACGGTTCTCACGGACGCTTCTTTCAAAGTTCCCTCTCCTCGGCGCTCTCCACGAACGTCGTCCACCAAGGGGAACTCCCCAAAGTCTACTACCACCGTCTGGGGCAACATTTCACTCCCGCGTTGCTGCTGTGGCTGCCCCTGTACGCCCTCTTTCCCTCCCCCGTCACCCTCACCGTCCTCCAAGTGACCCTGGTGACGGCGGCGGGATTGGTGCTGTACCTCCTCGCCCGCCAGTACGTACATGACGGGATCGCGGCCTTCCTCGTCGTCAGTTTCTACGGTGCCAACGCCGTCCTCGGCCCCACTTGGGGCAACTTCCACGATATCTGTCAGATTCCCCTGTTTACCTTCACGCTGTTGTTGGCGATGGAGAAACGCTGGTGGTGGCTGTTCTGGCTGATGGCGATCGCCCTGTTAATGGTGCGAGAAGATGCTGGCGTGGGATTGTTCGGCGTCGGGGTGTATATGATATTAAGCCGTCGTTTCCCCAGTCGCGGCTTGGCGGTTTGCAGCCTCAGTTTCGGCTATATGCTGGTGTTGACCAACCTGGTGATGCCGCTGTTTTCCGAGGATATCTCCGAACGGTTCATGATGGAACGGTTCGGACAATACGCTGAAGGCGACGAAGCCTCGACGCTGGAAATTATCTGGGGAATTCTCAGCAATCCCTTGCGGCTGATTGGGGAATTCTTTACTCCTTTCGGACGCACGATCGCCTATTTATTGGGTCAGTGGTTGCCCTTAGCGTTCGTTCCGGCGACGTCGGGGGCGGCATGGGCGATCGCGGGTTTTCCCTTGCTCAAACTCTTTATCGCACAAGGACAGTCCGTGTTGTCGATTAACATCCGTTACGCTTTAACGGTGGTTCCGGGGCTGTTTTACGGGGCGATTTTGTGGTGGTCGATCCGGCCGCAGTTATTTGAAAAGCAAGCGGTGCGGCAGTTTTGGACGTTCTGCATCGCGCTGTCGGTCTTGATTACCCTTTCAGCCAACCCCAACCGCACCCTGTCGTTTTTGGTACCCGATTCCATCGATCCTTGGGTGAAAGTTTCTCTGTCTCGCCAGTGGGAACACGCCCGCGCCATTTATCCCTTGCTCGATCGCGTTCCCGAGGAGGCCAGCGTTTCCGCCACGACTTATATCATCCCCCATCTGTCCAGTCGCCGGGAAATTCTGCGTTTTCCCAAAATGGAACTCGTCACCGACGAGGGAAGGGTAGAGCGTATGGAATATGTTTTAGTTGACCTGTGGCGGTTGAACACCTATCAAGTAGCATTCAAACACGATCGCGCTCGTTTGGAGGTGATGGTACCGAAGATCGAGAGTCTCATCGCCAGCGGCGAATACGGTATCCGCGAACTGCGCGATGGGGTGGTGTTTCTCGAACGGGGCGCGTCCTCGAATCCGCAGGCGTTGCCGGCTTGGGAAACTTATCGCGGACAGTTACAGGCTGGGGCTAGAGATTTTTCACGCCCAGAGACACAGAGGATAACGGAGTCGTAGGGTGCGTGATGCGGAAAAATCGGGTGTGAATCGTTAGAGCGAGCGATCGTCACGCACCGCTCCCCCATCCCATCATCCCATCACCTCAAAATCCCTTGATTTGATACGGTAGATGAAGCATTCAGTTGTCCTCCAAACAACCCCGATTGGAGGCAGGGAGAGGAAAAAGGCAGATTATGGCAGCGCAAACCTATTCGATCGAAATCGAGCAATCCTCGGAACCCCGACTGCGAGGACTCGACATCAATAACGTCCCCTTTGGGAAAATGTTTAGCGACCATATGCTCGTCGCCACTGTCGAACAGGGAACCTGGAGTGCGAAAATTGTACCCTACGGCAAATTAGAGATGTCGCCGTCGATTTCGGCGCTGCACTACGGACAATCGGTGTTTGAGGGGATGAAAGCTTATAAAAGTCCCCAGGGAGAACCGTTGTTGTTTCGTCCCGGCGCGAATTTCGATCGCATCAACCGTTCGGCGGCGCGTTTGTGTATGCCCCCGATTCCTGAAGAAATCTTCATGGAGGGATTGCAAGAACTAATTCGCCTCGACGCCGACTGGATTCCCACGCGCCCCGGTAGCGCCCTCTATATTCGCCCGATTTACTTCGCCACGGACGAATCCATCGGGTTGCGTCCGTCGGAACGCTACACTTTGGCGATTATGAGTTGTCCGGTGGGAGCCTATTACGCGGAACCTGTCAAACTTACCGTAACTCGTCAATACGTGCGGGCGTTTCCCGGCGGAACGGGGGCGGCGAAGGCGGCGGGAAACTACGCGGCGAGTCTTCTGGCCGATCGCGAAGCGAAACAGCAGGGTTACGATAATGTATTGTGGCTCGACGGCGTTCATCACAAATATATTGAAGAATGCGGGACGATGAACGTCTTTTTCGTCATCGATGGTGTGGTGGTGACGCCGGAGTTGCAGGGTACGATTTTACCGGGAATTACCCGCGAGAGCGTGTTGAGGTTACTGCGAGATATGGAGGTTCCGGTGGAGGAACGGGCGATCGCTCTCGATGAAATCATCGACGCCGCCGATGCGGGAACGTTACAGGAAGCGTTTGGGGCGGGAACCGCCGCCACGATCGCTCATATCGAAACCATTAACACCGGCGATCGCGAACTGCAACTTCCTCCGGCGAGCGATCGCAAATACGCTAACCTCCTGCTGAAGAAACTCGAAGACATCAAAACCGCTAAAACAGACGATCCCTATGGTTGGGTGGTTCGCGTCTAAGTTCGATCCGCAGAAATCCGGTTTCTGAAAAAAACTCTCGGTGTCCTCGGTGTATCCGTGGCGAACACTTCTTAAAACTCAGCTTAAGGATGGAGTATAACTCCTGTCTCTGAAATTATGACTGACGAAGGCGGCGAAAACTGGTTGACTCGCATCCTAGACGTTCCCGTAGGCGTTGTGGCGGGGGCGACATATCCGCTAAGGGCGATCGCGCTCTTGCTGACGACGCCGAAACTCCTCGGATACATCGTTTTTCCCATTTTGACGAATATCGTCGTGGGAATCGCCCTTTACGTGGGGTTACTGCTACCGGGATTGCAGGAAGTGCAGAATTTAACGGGGGCGATCGATACTCGCATCGCCGCTTGGGTGGCGAACCTTCCCAACTGGCTGAGTTGGCTAGGGTTTTCCGGGGAAATCCTCGGCGGACTCCTGCAAATTCTCCTCGTCTTGGGATTGCTGATTTTGACGGGGTTTTTACTGGTTCAATTCGGCGTGATTCTGGGTTCGCCCTGGTACGGACAGCTTTCGGAACAGTTGGAGAAACTGAAAACTGGGAAACTCCCCACTTACGAAGGGGGGTTTCTCACAGTGGTTCGAGATATTTGGCGAGCCTTGGCGTTCGAGGTGAAGAAACTCGTTTTGGCGGCGGGGTTGGGGGTGCTGTTGCTGCTGTTGAATTTCCTTCCCGGGATTGGAACGGCGATCGCCAGCATCGGGGGAATCGGGATTACAGCCACTTTAGTCTGTTTGGACTTTCTCGATTCTCCCTTAGAACGCCGTCGCTTGCGGTTTCGCGAGAAGTTGAAAATCGTTCTGGGATTTTTCCCCGCCACGGGAACCTTTAGTTTGGTGTGTTTGTTTTTAGTCAGTTTTCCGCTGGTGAACCTTCTGGCGGTTCCCGTCTGCGTCACCGCTGGAACGCTGTTTTTCTGCGATCGCATCTATCCGAAAAAGTTTGCGGCCATCGAAGGCGGCGACGAAATCGCCCCAAGATAAAGATGAGTCACGGGACGCCGCCAACTTAAGAGAAACCCTCGACTTTCAACGATCTCCCCGCCTTGCGTTACCATCGACCTATCAAGATCCGTCGCAGTACTCCGCCCATAGCCGAAGGCTTGGGGGGTGGTGA
>NZ_JBNGCO010000060.1:2494-28291 GCF_049974805.1 Baaleninema sp. | reverse complement strand
GCGGGAAGTAGGGTTTTGAGGGATTCGCGGATGTCAACCGTTTGTTGGATGTATTCGATGAAGCGATGTTCGTCGAAGTTGACGTTGGTGAGGGTGGCGAAAAGGGCTTCGCAGGCGAAATGTCCGGCTTTGGCTTGTCGAACGCCGTGGCGATAGGCGGTGACGGCGACTTCGGCTAATCCCCGCAGGGCGTGGGTGAGGAGGTCTTGCAGGGCGTCTACGTCGGGGCTTTTTCCGCAAGCTCCCCAGGTAAAGCAACCTTCGCCTCGGGTGGTTTGTTCGCATTGGGTACAGAACACGGTGTTTATTTCCTCTTGTTCGGTCTATGCTTACTCTACGAAGTGGAGAGCCGGGGCGTCCTTGACTTAAATCAAGGGAGGGAAGTTTTTCTCGGAAGGGGTCTCGGATGGGGGACTGTGGGGGGCATCTCGCTTCGGCTAATGTCCTGAAACTAGGGAGTTCTAGGAAGATCGGGGACATCTGCAAGGCGGAATTGTCTAGATAGCTGGTTTCTCTCTATTGAGATTGTGGGCGGTTTGAGACGAACCTGTCTGTTTTGACTTTTATGGCTTTTTCTATCTTTATTAGATCGATGGAAAAATACGATCGAATACAGATTCAGGCTGCGCGATCGCTGTTTTTACGTTTAAGCTATATATCGATCGATCTTCCTAACTGGCGTTGAACGCTATTTTTCTTCATGACTATCGATATCGCCACCATGTCCCTCGTTGTCAGCATCTCGTCTTTGCTGCACGCGATCGTTTTAGTCTTTCTTTTACTTATCACGAAGCGATGTCGCGGTATTCTTGTTTATACAATTGGCACAATTTTATCGGCAGCGACTTTTTTGTTTTATCTGATCCGATGGTTTTATCCTGAATTTTTAATTTTACGTTTGTTGGGGAATATTTTTATCGTTGCTGCTCGCGTGTTTTATGTACTCGGAATTGCTCGATTTGTGGAACGGAAAGAATATCGATTTTTATGGTTGTTTTTAATCGGAATTCAAATTCCTGTACAATTTTATTTCACTTATATAAAGCCCAGTTTTGTGACTCGAAATATATGGCTACTAACTGTTGTGATTGCAGCGCAAATTTTTGCGTCTTATTATTTATTTTTAAGTAGAGAATGCCATTTTAAAAAAACCGCATATTTTACAGCATTTGTTCTAATTTTAGATTCTATAGTTTTGTTATTTCGTGCTTTTGTACTTCCGTTTTCTGGGGTTCAGCATTTATTTCATTCTAGTATTATCAATAGTTCGACTTTCTTTTCTATCCTAATTTCCGACCACTTGCGCAATGCTGGGTTTATGATGATGGTCGTCCAGCGTCTTTATTCAGAGCTAGAAAATCGCGCCAATTTCGATTTTTTAACGAATACGCTCAATCGCCGAGCAATGAACGTCTTTTTAAATAAAGAAGAGTCTCGATTTTTTCGATATCAAACGAGTTTTTCATTAATTTTATTAGATATCGATCGATTCAAGCAAATTAACGATACTTTCGGTCACGATATGGGGGATATTGTTTTGAAAAACATCTCGGGATTACTCGAGACTCATTTAAGAAAAGGAGATTATCTCAGCCGTTGGGGTGGAGAAGAATTTTTGATTCTCTTACCGAAGACCAGTTGTGATGAGGCTTTTTTAATTGCAGAACGACTGAGGCAATCTGTCGAAAAAAATCCTTCATCGAACGGTTCGATCGACCATACTATTAGTTTGGGAGTGGGGACGTTTCAGCAACATGGCGAAACGATAAAAGCGTTAATCGTCGCCGTCGATAAAGCGTTGTATTGCGCGAAAACCACGGGACGCAATAAAACGATCGTCGCGATCGATCCGAACGCGCTAGAAAATACGATACAAGAGAAGGACAAGGAAGAAAAATAGCGTCTGATACGGAATCCGCATCCGATAAGCTAGGTTTCAATACGTCTTCACCACATAAAAACCAGTATTTGAAATTCGGATTCCGTATGACGTTGCAATTTTTCGAGTAATCTGGAATTTTCAAGATTCCAAATCGCTCAACCCGTTCAACCAATTTGAGGAACACAGAATGGACGATCGCACGATTTTTCAAACGGGGTTGTTTGAAGGACTTCCCCCGGAACAAGTAGAATGGATGGCTCAAATTGCTCGACATCAGCAGTATCGCAGAGGAGAGCCGATTTTTTTCGAGGGAGACGAGTGCAAAGGCTTTTTTATCGTAAAATCGGGACGAGTCAAGGTGTTTAAAACCTCTCCTGATGGGAAAGAGCAGATTTTACACTGGTTCGAGGAAGGAGAACGCTTTGCGGAACTTCCAGCGTTCGATGGGGGAGATTACCCCGCTTCAGCCTCAGCGGTGGAAAAAACGGAGTTGTTATTTTTCCCGAAAGATTCGATCGTGGCGTTGGTTCAGAAGCATCCCACGTTGGCGTTGAACTTGCTGGCGGCGTTGTCGCGACATTTACGCCGTTTCGCCAAAATTATTGACAATTTGTCGTTTAAGGAAGTCCCCAATCGTCTGGCGGTGTATTTGTTGAAGTTGAGCGATCGCTCGGATAATGCCGATATTGTGAAATTAGACGTGACGAAAGGTCAATTAGCGGCGTTTTTGGGGACGATTCCGGAAACCCTCTCGCGAGCCTTCGCTAAGCTGGCTCAGGAGGGGATTATCGACGTGGAGGGAGCTGAGGTGACGTTGCGCGATCGCTCCCGGTTGGAACGGTTGGCGGCGGGGGACAAGCCGATTTAGGGGATTTTTGAGGCGGATTGGGGATCGATCGCCAGATTGTCCATCGATCGTCAGATCCTATCAATAAATCGTCATATAACTGCGATCGGGTCCGGTGGGAAGTAAGACTAATTCCTGTTTTTGTAAGTCTAATTCGATACCCAAGGCTTCCAGGGGAATCACGCCGAGTAAGGGATCGCGTCCGCCGGGAAGTTCCAAACAATCAAAGGTTCCTTCTCGTCCCAGAACGGAGATTTTCGCATCTTGGAAAATGCGAGCGGTTTCGAGTCCGGTTGCGGTTTGAACGGTGACTTCTCGGAGTAAGTCTAAACCGAGGGTTTCGATAACGGGTTTGGGAAGACATAAGGTGGTCGCCCCTGTATCGACTAAGAGGTTTTCTAAGGTTACGCTTCGGATGCGATCGTGAGAAATTAAACCTCGTTTGGCTGCACCTTGGTCGAGACGATTGACAATTGTTACAGTTGTGGTAACTTGCCCCATTGTTCCTCGTTCTAGGATTCTCATTATTTTACCTATTTTGAATTTTATGCTCAAGAATATGTAATGTTATTATACATTTATATCAGGTTTCTGCCCAAGCCGAGATCGCGCCAATGTATTCTAGGGTCAGTTCGTATTTTTCGCGATTTCCTTGCTCTTTATAAAGTCTGGCAGCCCTTTCTAGGTTTTGAATTGCCCGGTCTCGTTCTTGAAATTCGTTGTTTAAAATTGCGCCTCGGTTAAAGTAGGCATCGGCGTAGGTTTCATCGAGTTCTATGGCATGGTTGAAATCTGATAAAGCCTCTCTAAACTTCTCGAATTCTGCATAAACAACGCCGCGATTAAAGTAGGTTATGGCGTCGTTGGGCTTGAGGTCGATCGCTCGACTGTAAGCGTCGATCGAACCTTGAACATCTCCACTTTGCCAACGCACAAATCCCAAGCCAAAGTAAGCGTTAAAATTTCGACTGTCGAGTTGTAACGTCCGATTGTAATCGGCGATCGCTCCGGAATAATTACCGAGGTCGCTTTGGATGTCGCCGCGAACGAGATAGGCGTCGGGCGAGTCGGAATCCAGTCGAATGGCTTCGGTCAATTCAAGGAGAGCTTCGAGAGATTCGTCGCGATGTTCGTGGCGAATTAAACCTCGATAAAGATAAGGAGTCGGATTTCCGGAATCGAGGGCGATGGCGTTAGAAAAATCGGAAAACGCCGCCTCGAAATTTCCCTGTTGGTAGAAGACAAATCCGCGATAGACATAGGCGTCGGCGTAAGCGGGATCTCGGGTAATGGCGGCGGTGAAGGCGTCGATCGCCTCGAGATGGTTTCCCGCTTCGTAGTGGCGAATTCCCCGCAGATAGTCGTTTACGGCGTCGGTGGGGGAAACTTCCTCGGCGACAGCGAGATGCGTCACCGCGAAAGTCGCGATCGCCAAACTGGGTATCGCCAAGTTGGTTATCGCCAAACTGGTTATCGCCAAACTGGGTATCGCCAAACTGGGTATCGCCAAGTTGGTTATCGCCAAACTGGGTATCGCCAAGTTGGTGAGGAAGATGAGATTCTCGAAACGGGGTTTCATCGGGGCGATCGAACGTCGTTTTGCTTTGATGGTAGATCCTCGGGAGAACAATGGGGGGTTGCGATCGCGACGCCTTTCCCCGATACTAACTAAGCCCACAGATAGAGAAACCCCCGGTTCCCTTCAGAGAAACCAGGGTGTTTCGATGGAAATCTAAAAATAATCTAAAGTTCGAGTCGGGGTTTAATTGGCGTTCGCCGTGACTCCATCGACAGGCGCCGCTGGGTTGTAGTAAATGACCTGAGTCGGATAAGCAATGTCGATATTGCGGGCGTCGAAGGCGCGTTTGATCTCGAAATTCATCTGCTGTTGGGCGTCCATATATTGAGCGTAGTCGCTGCTGTTGACGTAGTAGACGACTTCGTAATTCAGGCTGAAATCCCCGTAGGACGCGAAATGCGCGCGATCGAACGTCACGTTTTCCGTGGCTTCGACGATGGCTTTGAGAAGGTTGGGGATTTCCTCGAGTTTGTCGAGTCCCGTTTCGTAGGTGACGCCGATGCTGAAGACGATGCGTCGCGTCTTCATGTGTTTGTAGTTGCGAATCCGCGATCCGGTTAAATCGGTGTTGGAGAGAACCAATCGTTCGCCACTCAAACTCTTCATGCGGGTGGTTTTGATCCCCACGTGTTCGACGGTTCCCATATAGTCGCCGACGATGATGAAGTCGCCGAGTTCGAAGGGGCGATCGATCAGGATGGAGAAGTAGCTAAACAGGTCTTGTAACACCCCTTGGGCGGCTAACGCAACTGCGATCCCCCCAATTCCCAAACTCGCCACGATCGCAGAGACGTTAAATTGCAGGTTGTCGAGGAGGAAAATCAGTCCGATCGCCCAGACGACAATGCGAATCGCAGGGAGGAGCGATTGCAGCGTTGGCTGGATATTCGGGTTCTTTGCTTTGATCCCATATAGGAGCAGGGCGTATTCGATTAGGGCGACGATGGCTCGAATGACGATAATCGTAAACAGAATTGTAAAGACGACATCGACGGCTCGATCGAGAATCTGATGCAAGATTAAACCGTCAATCGCCAAATAGAAGACGCCCAGATAGAGAACGGGAACTAACGCCTGTTCGAGAATTTTGATGAAGGAATTATCGAGGTCGCTTTCTGTTCGGTGAACCCATTTCTTTATACTTTTCAGAACGAGGGATTTTGCAATTTGAACGACGATAAATCCGACGACAACAATGCCGACAGCAATCAAATAATCTAGGACTGTATTTCCTAGAAATTGAAGTTGGAAGAATTGACCTGACATAGTTCGTTTTTCCTGAATGTCATGGAATTTTAACACTGAGAGACGACGATCGCAGTGCGATCGCCATCCTTCGAGGTGCTAGAACCCATATCTAGCCTGAGTTCTAGCATTCTCAAACTCGTGCTGCATACAATGCGAATACATTGTTAGTACATAATACACATGATGTATGTTATAGTAGAAAGAGCCATTCGGTTAAAAGTCAAGTAAAAGACGGAAAACCATGACTACGACAAAAGATCGGAATCTGACATCTGAGCTGTCACTCCAAAACACCCCGGTCGAATTTTCTGAGAAGCCTAACACTGTGAAAATCAAGCACTATCTCACCGCAGCAGTCGAATTAGTTTTTGACGTTTTAGTTCAAATCGAACGGAATTTAGAAACCACCTAGTACGTTGTCCCTGGCGTGTTCGCTTCGTTCTCGACGTCACGCAACGTTTATCCAATATCCTGCGCCAATGCAAGGGCAAATTCACTCAACGGTCGATCGCATCGCTCGATCGCGATCGACCTGATATCCCTGACCTCCTGTCGTTTTCCGACATGGTGGGGGCGGCCGAACGGTTCAGGCATCCCCCGCCTCCCTGTCGGGTTGCAGTCCAGTTGCGCCATCGCTGCGCGATCGAGACCCTAAACATGCAGTGAAGTCGTTTGATTTTGCCAAACGGGTACTCAAAAACCCCGATACCGTAGCGGACGGGGTAAGAAGGCCGAGTTCGGACGAGAGAGCGTTTCTGTTGCTATTGCACGAGATTTCGGAAAGGGCGTCTGTCTCGGAAGGGTCGATTTTGTCTGTGCGGTAACGCACGAAGCTTGCAGTAAAGCGGACGGCGGCGTGACTCGAAGGCGCGATCGTCGGGCCGAACACTCCTGTCGGCGCGATCGGGATTGGGGGAAACGTGGCGTTGTCTCAAATCTTTCACCTTCTGATTCTCGCATGGGAATCGATCGAGAAAATTCTCGAGAATTCGTCCGAGACTCGATTTAGGCGGTTTCGAGCCAATCGAAGATGCGATCGAGCTGGTCGATCGTAATCAAGCCGTACTGCCACAAGACCATTGAAAAGGTATTGGGGGAGTTTTCGCCGCGACGCAGAGCTAAATCGATAGACGTAGCGGGAATTGACAAATCGTCTTGTAAAAAGCGGATTAATTTCGCGAGTTTGTTAAATTTCATTTTTTTTACTTCCGACCCGTTCGTGCAACACTAATACTATGCGCTGAATTGTATCCCCAATCTGCGATCGACATAACTTTTTGAGTGTGATCTAGATCGCTCGATGGGGCGATCGCCCGTCAAAGGCTTCGACCTCTCAAATGCAGTTATATCCTGCGATCCCCGCTCTACCTAGATTGCAGACTCTTGGAGACCGCTACGATTTCCCTTCAGTTTCATCGTTAAGTTTTTTCAATCTCAGCGATTATTTCCGACAGAATTCGTTACAGGAATTACAAGTTTTTTTTAACCTTCTCTAAAGGATTGTCAATCCTTCTAAAGGCATAAGTGACATCACGCAGATAACTGCTAACCACTTAGCAAACTGTCCGCAGATTCCGCCAGGAATCTATGAAATGCGGATAAGCTGGGCGAAAATGTACTCCCAGACAGAGAAAAGTGCCATGAAAGAGATGGAGAACATCCCCAAACTGCATAGTAGTGGCTGGATCTTCCAAACCTGGACGTCGTTTATCCTCTCGATTTCTGTCACGTCGGTGGGAATTTTCTATCTCCCCATCGACAACTGGCAGAAAGCGTTTTTAGGGATGGGAATGCTGTTTTCCGTCGGTTCGACGCTGAACGTCGCGAAAGTCACTCGCGATCTTCACGAATCGAAGCGGATTACGTCCCGGCTCGACGAAGCTCGTATTGAAAAGCTCCTCAGCGAACATAATTCGCTGTCTTAGCCGATGCTGGTGTGGAAGATGTAGCAAAAGGGCGGTTGTGACACCGCCCTTTTTGAATCGGGATGACTGGATTCGAACCAGCGGCCCCTTCGTCCCGAACGAAGTGCGCTACCAAACTGCGCTACATCCCGACTTGGGTTGACTATTCTAACACAAACAAGATATCACAAGATCGAAACTGAAGACAGCTTTTTGGGAAATTTTTTTTGAAATCTCAGCCCTCGATCGTGTCAAACCCCCTTCAACCGGGAACGCTGTACGTTGTCGGAACGCCCATCGGAAATCTTGAAGATATGACGTTTCGTGCGGTGGCGACGCTGAACGCTGCTGACGTCATTGCGGCTGAGGATACTCGCCATACGGGGAAGTTGTTGCAACATTTCCAGATTGCGACGCCTCAGATTGCTTACCATCACCACAATCGATCGCAGCGGATTCCGGAAATTCTCGATCGCCTACAGCGGGGAGAAGCGATCGCCCTGGTGACGGATGCGGGAATGCCGGGAATTTCCGATCCCGGATACGAGTTAGTGAAAGCCTGTGCGGAAGCGGGGCTTCCGGTGGTGCCGATTCCGGGGGTGAGTGCCAGTGTTACGGCGGTGAGCGTTTCCGGTATTGAGTGCGATCGATTTACGTTTGAAGGGTTTTTACCGACGAAGGGGAAGTCACGCCGCGAACGGTTGGAACAGTTGTCGGGAGAGGTGCGAACGCTGATTTTTTACGAAGCCCCCCATCGACTGCGGGAAACGCTGGCGGATTTGGCGTCGGTGCTGGGGAACGGGAGATCGATCGCCTTGGGGCGAGAGTTGACGAAGCGGTTTGAGGAGATTTGGCGGGGAACGTTAGGGGAGGCGATCGCACTATACCAACAACGGGAACCGAAAGGGGAATATACGATCGTCGTGGCGGGGGCGAGTGCGGAAGGGATGGTGTTGTCGGAGGAGGCGTTGAAGGCGGAGTTACAGCAGTTGATGGCGTCGGGGTTGTCGCGTTCCCAAGCCAGTCGAGAGTTGGCGCGATCGTCTCAGTTGTCTCGCCGTCAGCTTTATCAGTTGGCGTTGACGATCGAGGATTAAACCCGATTAAACGACATTTAACACCTGTGCTTCAGGTGAAACGCGATCGCGGAAGTAGGGATTCAAGCAATCTGGGGTATTGAGATCGACGGTTCGATCGAACAATCTCGAGAGTTCGTCTTGAATTTCGTCTTGAATATCGATAAACCCAAACCCAGGAACGTATCCTGGCTGAAATTCCACGAGAATATCAATATCACTATTTTCGTTAAAGTCTTCTCGTAAAATAGAGCTAAACAGCGAAAGTTTGGCTCTATTTTACTTCTGGCAGAGTTGTTCGAGTTGAGATCGATCGATGAGAATTCTATTTTTTAATTTCTATTTTTTAATAGAGTTTTTATGGTAAAATTAAATTGATATTTCATGCTGAATTTTTAGTTTTTTTACATCTTATTTTCGCTCCGTTGGTTTTTACAAAAAAACGAAATTGGTGGGGGTTTACTGTTCCCCGGGAAAGTTTAAGATACGCGATCGCATTGACGTACTGACTCGAAATCCCAGTTCTTCTAATCGATCCACAACTGGACGAACAGTCTGAAGATCTCCCATTTGCTTCGCTTTGAGTAAAATTCCCAAGGTTCCCGTCAACTGTATGCCGATTTGCTTTGCCACTTTTCGGGCGAGATTATCATCTAATACAACTAAAGCATCAGGAGTTTCCATTGCCAAAGCGATAACTTCCCGCTCTCCTAAACCGAGGCTAGGAAATTCCGGCAATACAGATAAATTGTGAGGTGTTGCGAAGTTCACCCAAGGCAAATCCGAAATATTTGGAAGAGAAACACCTAACTTTCTACCCTCAGACAGTTCGTCAGCAACAGCTTGAGGAATCGTAACACGATCGTATAAGGTTGGGAGTAGATCGAGCAATTGAGTTTGATAGAGATACTGGATGGCCGATGTGTTGGTAATGACATTAGGCATTCAATACATCCTCAGCCAGTTCGGATTCAGTTAAATCAAACGTATCGATTCCGTAATCTGAAAGTTTGGAGAGAAAAACGGGTTTCGGAATTCCAGCCAGTTCGGAAGCAGCTCCTGATGAGAGTTTACCCAATTCGTACAACTTCATCGCCGCTGCGAGGCGAATTTCATCGCCCAGGCGATCGGGGGAAAGTTGCAGTGCAGCACACAGTTTATCTGAAAATTCGATGGTAATGTTAGTCATTTTTGGGATTGCAATTTCAATCTAAATCGATATCTTAATAAAGGTCTTCAAGTTGAAGATCGAATTTACCCTCAGTGCGATCGCAATACGCCAAAAATTCCTCAAAACTGAGTTCGATTCCCCGCCTCGTCGTTGCCATCCCTTACCAACTCCCCAACTCTGGCCTCAATTTTAGCCGTTAAAATAGAAGACTCACCCCTTGCCAACCCAACCGTTACCAACCCAACACAGAGACCATGACCGTCAATACCCCCGTAGAATTCCAAGACGAATTTGATGTGGTCGTCGTGGGGGCAGGACACGCCGGATGTGACGCTGCCCTCGCCTCGGCGCGACTGGGATGCCGCACCCTGTTGCTGACGCTGAACCTAGATAAAATCGCGTGGCAACCCTGCAACCCCGCCGTCGGCGCCCCCGCGAAGTCCCAGTTAGTCCACGAAGTCGATGCCCTCGGCGGCGAAATCGGCAAAATGGCCGATCGCACCTACCTACAAAAGCGCGTTCTCAACGCCTCGCGAGGACCGGCGGTGTGGGCCTTGCGGGCGCAAACGGACAAACGGGAGTATGCTGCCATCATGCGGCGCATCGTGGAAAACCAGGAAAACCTGTCGGTGCGCGAAGGCATGGTGACGGACATCGTTTTGGGGAAAAACGACGAAATCATCGGCGTTCAAACCTATTTCGGCGTCGCCTTCAAATGCAAAACGGTGATTCTGACCACCGGAACCTTCCTCGGTGGCGTGATTTGGGTGGGAAACAAATCCATGCCAGCCGGACGGGCCGGAGAGTTCGCCGCCGTGGGACTGACGGAAACCCTGCAACAGATGGGGTTTGAGGTCGATCGACTGAAAACGGGAACCCCGGCGCGAGTGGACAAGCGATCGGTCGATTACAGCAAAATGGAACCGCAACCGCCGGATGAAGAGGTGCGCTGGTTCAGTTTCGACCCGGACGCCTGGGTGGAACGAGAACAGATGAACTGTTATCTGACCCGGACGACGGCCCAAACCCACAAAATTATTCAAGACAACCTAGAACTGTCCCCGGTTTACGGCGGTTGGGTGGATTCCAAAGGACCCCGTTACTGTCCCAGTATCGAGGACAAAATCGTTCGCTTCGCCGACAAACCCAGTCACCAAATTTTCATCGAACCCGAAGGTCGGGATTTCCCCGAACTCTACATTCAAGGGTTTTCCACGGGACTGCCGGAAAACCTGCAACTGCGGATGTTGCGGACGTTGCCGGGGATGGAAAACTGCGTGATGCTGCGTCCGGCCTATGCGGTGGAATACGATTACCTTCCGGCGACTCAGTGTTTCCCCACGATGATGACGAAGAAAGTGGAGGGTCTGTTCTGCGCGGGACAGATTAACGGAACCACGGGATATGAGGAAGCGGCGGCGCAGGGGATCGTGGCGGGAATCAACGCGGCGCGGTTCGTCCGGGGTCAAGAGATGCTGGTGTTCCCCCGGGAGGGAAGTTATATCGGTACGTTACTCGACGACCTTTGTACGAAGGAGTTGCGGGAACCCTATCGGATGTTAACGTCTCGATCGGAGTATCGCTTGGTGTTGCGATCGGACAATGCGGACCGCCGTTTGACGCCGTTGGGACGAGAAATCGGTCTGATTGACGATCGCCGTTGGGAACTGTTCCAACGCAAGCAAGCCAACATTGCGGCGGAAAAGGAACGGTTGCAGGGAACCCGCGTCAAGCAACACGACGAAATCGGACAGCGCATCATCGAGGAAACGCAACAGGGAATTAAGGGTTCGGCGACGCTGGCGGAGTTGTTGCGCCGTCCCAAGTTCCATTATGTGGATCTCGATCGATTCGGGTTGGGAAATCCCGATCTCGCGTTGGCGGAACGAGAAGGCGCGGAAATCGACATTAAATATTCGGGATATCTGCAACGCCAGCAAAACCAAATCGACCAGATCGGTCGGGAAGCCAACCGTCCGCTTCCGGCGGATTTGGATTACGACGCCATTGACACGCTGTCGAAGGAGTCGCGGGAGAAACTCTCGAAGGTGCGTCCGATGACTATCGGTCAAGCCTCGCGTATCGGCGGGGTGAATCCGGCGGACGTGAATGCGTTGTTGATTTACCTCGAAACCCGCCATCGCAAGCAAACGGTGGGGATTGGGAAATAAATCGTAGGGTGCGTGACTTGAAAAATAGGGTGTCGATCGCGAGACGGATCGATCGTCACGCACCGCCCACATTATTCGCTGTTGACTTAGGCGCGATCGCGGAATGCAAACAGGCGATCGAGCGTTGCGTTCATTCTTTACCTCTTTTCAATTAGAATTTTTCAACTTTTTATCAAAAACTAAATCATTGATGCACGCAAACTTTTCCAGCTTTATCTAGAACAGGAAATTCATCCCAGGTTCTACCATCGAGCGTGCGTCCATTCTTTTTTTTCTGAACTCCACCCCATTGCTTAAAAAAGAAAGGAACACCCGATGTTAAACACCGATCTCGGATTTCCCTGACCCAATCAATTTGGATAGTACGCGCACCCGGTCCAGATTCCCCACCAACAATTACCCAGTGAATTCCTTGCAAATCTAAATCAAGACGACCGAGTAGCGGTTCGCAAGATAAAAAACGAATTTGAGCGGGAATTTGTTTGAGAACATCCGATCGCCAATTCCAAGCTTGAGATTCAACGCTAACACCCGCCCAAACATTATACGGCCAGCGATCGATTTTCTGAGCCACTTCCAACATCTTTTCAGGACGCTTGGTCAACAACTGAAATTGATGCCAGTGAGCTTCTTTCATGACACGAAATACAGATAGCACGAAATCGAGCGGAATCTCATCATGAAATAGATCGCTCATCGAATTTACAAAAATCCGGCGAGGCTTTTTCCATGACAAAGGCATCGTGACTCGATCTGGCCACACTCTAAGATCGAAACCTTGCTCGTAAGGATGTCCTTTTATTCCACGCCAGCGTTCGGCAAAACGTTCGGCATAGCAATTTAAGCATCCTGGGCTAATTTTGGTGCATCCCGTGGTGGGATTCCAAGTCGATTCTGTCCATTCAATGGTTGATTTAGCAGACATCACTAATTTTTGTACTTTTTTCTATTTTACCTTACTCGCACTCGATCTGTTAATCTCGGTAAACCCTGTTTTCCAACTGTTTCAGCTTCTAAGATGCCTTTCTGGTAAAGCGGTATAAATACTTCAGATCGATATTGCTTTCGCTTCAGTTTACCCATAGATAAAATACCTTCACGATCGAGCGTTAAAATCAGTCTTGTCATGGCATCATCTAATAAAGTCCATTCAGAGCAGATATCCGCTAGAATACGGGTAATATGAGGTTTTAGTATTTTTAACTGGTCTTGGTTTTCTCTCTGCCAATCTTGCTCCAAAAACTCAGAAAGGTTTTGATTAAAGTTGTCTCGAAAAAACAAACTTTTGTTTTCCTCATAAACCAGATCGTTCAAGAGTACGCCAAAGGCTTTTTCAGGATGCCGACTGCAAGCAATAATATGATATTTAGGCGCGACAGAATTAAACTCTTCTTTAATCTCAAAACTTACAACACCTTTAAAACTACATTCATCTCTTAGTTTTTGTTTGTAATGTTCGATCGCCCATTTTGCAAAGGTTTGAGGAGGACTGTCTGTTCGTTTAATTTCCTCCCATTTTTGTCTCCAAGCTTTCTTAGAGGATGCACCAAAAAAAGAATCTACTTTTTTGGCAAAGGTATCTCCTGTTGTTTTTCCTTGTTGTTTCCATTTTTCTGACATGGCATTTCCAACCTGCCTAGACAAGTAGCCATTATGAAAAAGAATAAATAATTCGCCGCCAAAATTTATTTGATATTCCGCAATCCTTTTAAGGGATTCAAAACCTACTCCATTCGGACTAAATGTATCTAGAAAAAAGAGAGAAGGGCAAGGTTTACTTAACCCTTGCCCAAGGTCTACCATTAAGTTATCTAATATTTCTTCAAATCCAGAGGGGGGATAAATTTTATAACCTAGTCCTTCTCCTACAGCAGAACACTTATCTCTAAGTTTTTGATTTCTTTCTCGGTTTTCTTCAACGAAAAAACATCGCAAATTTACCCGCTGCTCTGCCTGGAGAATTCGAGATGTTTTTAATGCAATTATCGGAGAGCCGTCTTTATCAGAAAAATTGGGTTCGTATCTTTTCCAGAAAGGAGAATTTTTAATAAACTCTTCGATGCCACCAATCGCACCTTCTTCATATTCTCCACTTCCTGCAAATCCATCGATGTAGTTAATGGTATCGCTCAAGGCCGCTAAATTATAACAACTTGCCTGTAAATACTTTAAAATAATCCTATGCTTGGCCACTGACCATTCACGTTTCCGTGTAAAAAAATCTCTTTGGGCGTTCGGATCGTTATCAAATAATGAAAGTTGCTTGTTCATTGTGCAGTTTCCAAAGTAATGTTTTCTGCAATGATAGGGGCAAGCAACGCTCACCCCTAAATCTTGACGATTACGCCTTAGCCACTTCCTTCTTCTTCGCCTCTTCCAAAGCCAAGAACTTCTCAAGTTCCGTCAGCGCGTCCGCATCCACCTTCGTCTGCATCGGACAGAACTTCGGCCCGCACATCGAGCAGAACTCAGCGGTTTTGTAAATATCCGCCGGAAGCGTTTCATCGTGGTACTCCCGAGCGCGATCGGGATCGAGCGCCAACTCAAACTGCTTGTTCCAGTCGAAGTTGTACCGCGCCGCCGAGAGTTCGTCGTCGCGATCGCGCGCACCAGGACGATGGCGGGCAATATCCGCCGCGTGGGCCGCAATCTTATACGCAATCAACCCTTGGCGAACGTCTTCCGCATCCGGTAAACCCAAGTGTTCCTTCGGCGTGACGTAGCACAGCATCGCCGTACCGTACCAACCCGCCATCGCCGCACCGATCGCCGACGTAATATGGTCGTAACCGGGAGCGATATCCGTCACCAACGGACCGAGAACGTAGAAAGGCGCTTCGCTGCACTCTTCCATTTGTTTCTTGACGTTGAACTCAATTTGGTCCATCGGCACGTGACCGGGGCCTTCCACCATCACCTGAACGTCGTGTTCCCAAGCGCGGCGCGTCAACTGTCCGAGAGTTTTCAACTCTGCCAATTGCGCTTCGTCGCTGGCGTCGTGGGTGCAACCGGGGCGCAGGGAGTCACCCAAACTGAACGACACATCGTATTTTTTGAAGATTTCGATGATGTCGTCAAAGTGGGTGTAGAGGGGGTTTTGCTTGTGGTGGTGCAGCATCCATTTCGCCAGGATACCGCCACCGCGCGAGACAATCCCCGTGATGCGGTTGCGAACTAACGGCAGGTGTTCGAGGAGGATTCCCGCGTGAATCGTCATGTAGTCCACACCCTGCTGGGCGTGTTTTTCGATGACGTTCAGGAAATCGTCCGCCGTCAGATTTTCGATGTTACCGTGGACGCTTTCGAGGGCTTGGTACACCGGAACTGTACCGATGGGAACCGGGGAAGCGTTGATAACAGCGGTACGGATGGTGTCTAAGTCGCCGCCGCCGGTGGACAAGTCCATGACGGTGTCCGCGCCGTATTTCACCGCCAAGTTCAGTTTGTCCACTTCCTCATCGATGTTGGAGGAGTTGGGCGACGCGCCGATGTTGGCGTTGACTTTGCATTTGGACGCCACACCAATACACATCGGTTCGAGGTTGGTGTGGTTGATGTTGGCGGGAATAATCATCCGTCCGCGAGCCACTTCGTCGCGAATCAACTCGGCGGGTAGGTTTTCCCGTTTGGCGACGTGCTGCATCTCTTCAGTGATGACGCCTTGACGGGCGTAGTGCATCTGAGAGACGTTGCTTTGCCCGCGTCGCTTAGCTACCCAGTCTGTACGCATATTGAATTTCCTCAAAGAACAGCTTCCCTTCGCCGGTACTAACCGGTCTCAGGTTCTAAGGGTGTAATCTCAGCCTGACGACTCAGGCACCCCTAGCTCGTTAAGTGTTGAACTTAAGTGTTGAATTGTAGCATTTTTTCCGTGGAAATGCGTAGCGGGAGTTTTTTGGCCAGGGAGCGGGGGATCGGGGAAGAAGGGGAGAGGGGAACCGGGGTGAAGTTGGGATTTGACCGGGTTTTGGGGAGGTCTGTTTGAGGTTTAGATGTCGTAAGCTGTCGGTTGGGTTGAGCTTTGCGAAACTCAATAGCGATGGATGTTTTAAAGCGGTTCGATCGACCTTTATTTTAAATTTTATTGTAAATTTGTAAAAAAAAACAAAAATACACTAAAATAAATATACTTTAAATATCTAGATTAAATTGAAGTTTAAATTAAAAAAGTAAATTTCATGTCGTCAGATCGAGTCACCGAAATTTTGTAAATTTCGCAATTTAATATTAACTATTATAGAAATATTCGTTATTTTTTAGACTTGATATAAAATTAAGAATTCAAAAATATTATACCTTCTGAAGTTGAGTTTATAAGATGGTTGTATTTCCGGTCAAACCCCTTGCTATTGGGGTGCAAATCTTCGCCGCTACCCAATTTTTATGTTCGCTATAGAAAATTACACTGTAATCTCATAAGACCCAAATATTGAGTTCAAAACACTAAAATTTACCGACTGAAAACGACGATAAATCCCTCAAATTACTCGCGAGTGAGGTGCGTTTCCCCCAGTTCGATATTTTCGCTAAAACCCAAATCCAGAGCGACGCCGGAACGCACCTTGCCCTTCTGAACTCTGCGTATTGGGGGTGCTTTTCAAAAGTCTCCTTCGGCGAGAGCATCAAGTTAAACGGGAACCACATCAGCAAAAGCCGTCATGGACGAAGAAAACACCCCTAACAGGCGATCGACCGTTTTTGACCAAGTGTAATTCTCTGCAACAAACCTAACGCCAGAACGCCGTGCAGTCTCTCGAAAAACAGAATCTTCGATCGCCCGTTCCATCGCCGCCACTAAACTCTCAATATCGGGATTCAAAATCAAACGGGATTCGTTACAAAGAGTCGTCCAAATCGGCTGACTGTCAACCCGTAACGCAAAGTTCGATCGCGTAAAATCGTCCGTCGGACCTCCCGCCGTACAAATCACCGGATTTCCGCAGGCGATCGATTCCAACACCGGAAGATTGAACCCTTCGGCTAAATAGGGCGAAACATAAACATCCGCCGCTTGGTGCAGTCGAATCACTTCCTCAAACGATAAATCTTTCCCAATATAGGCAATTCGCGGCAGCGTGCGTTCCCGTTCCTGGGGCGTCAACGTCTCTTTTAACCCATCGATAACGTATTTCTGCGACTCGTACAGCGAAGAAGTTCCTTTTAATACCAATCTAGCCTCGGGGTATCGATCGACCACCCGAGAAAACGCCTTCAACAGCGGACGAATTCCCTTTCGCGGGTGCAACGAACTAACGTTGAGAAACAGGAAATAATCCTCAATTCCCAATTCCCGACGCAAAGCTTTACGTTCCTCTGGGGGAAGCGGACGACACCGCTGCGTATCCACCCCCAGGGGAACCACCACCACCCGACTCGGTTCGGCGCCGCTGGCGATAAATCCTTGACGAGACCATTCCGAGGAAGTAACGATGACGGTATCCGTATCGCGGTACGCCTGTTTGAAATCCGAAACCCCCATCGCCGACAACATGGCGTTGTGAACCTTTCCGTACTCTGTCAGTCCGAACACGACGGTTTGACTGGCTTCAGAAGCGGGTTTGAGGTTAAAGGGCATTTGCATCCGCAACAACACATCGGCGTAGCCGGAGGGTTCGGGAATGCGGCGTAACGCCGTTTCTTCAGCCGGAGACAACAACCCCGCCGTCGGTTTCCAATCCTGTAAATAGGGCATTTCCCGGTGAAACAGGTTCACGTGGGGACGCTTGAGGAGTTCGAGAAGTTGGAATTGGTTGACGACGGCATAGGATTGGGAGATGTATCGCCATCCTTCGACGAAGAGTTTCATAGCGATGGGGACAAGGGGACAAGGTTGATACTCATCATCTCATCATCTCATCATCCCCTCATCTCATCATCCCCTCATCTCATCATCCCCTCATCGCCGTGTGGCGCGGCGCATGGCGGTGACGACTTGGGCGTTGGGGAATACGCCGTCTCCTTGCATTTCGGGTAAAGCGGGGAAGACTTCAACTTTGAGAACGCGATCGAACCGAATAGTCACGCTGCGATCGTACAGGTGAAAGGTCAACAACGGCATTTCCACCGCCAGTT
This sequence comes from Baaleninema sp., assembly GCF_049974805.1. Taxonomy (NCBI): domain Bacteria; kingdom Bacillati; phylum Cyanobacteriota; class Cyanophyceae; order Oscillatoriales; family Oscillatoriaceae; genus Baaleninema; species Baaleninema sp. Next base: position 10,341 of record NZ_JBNGCO010000060.1, on the reverse strand, counting down.
GTAACTGTTGGTAAACTTCCTGGGGCGTCATGGGAACGCTGAAGGATTCTTCGTGTCCGTTTTCGTAGGAAAAGGTAATTTGGGTTTCTGTATATTGGCTTTGCATGGGAGTTTTAACGGAACGCGACAGGGAGGTAGGGGCGCAGATGGTTCGCCCCCCTACCGGGATCTTAATCGTTGAGTTCGTCTTTGGAAGGGGGAAGTTGACTCATCTCGTCTAAATCCAACACCTTCGCCAACTCCGCTTCGTCCATCAATCCTTTCTCTAACACCAGTTGACGCAGGGATTTCCCGGTTTCGAGGGATTCTTTAGCGATCGCAGCGGCGTTGAGATAGCCAATATGGGGATTCAAGGCGGTCACGAGGGCTAAACTTCCTTCGGCGTAGGCGGCGCAGCGATCGCCATTGGCGGTGATTCCGTCGATGCAGCGCGTCTTCAACGCGGAAATCGTATTGCCCAGAATCTCGATGCTGTGAATTAAATCGTAAGCCACTAAGGGCATCATAACGTTTAATTCTAATTGTCCCGCTTGGGCGCAGAGGGCGATCGCCTGGTCGTATCCCATCACCTGGAAACACACCATCGAGGTCATTTCCGCCATCACCGGATTGTATTTTCCCGGCATAATCGAGGAACCCGGTTGAACGGGAGGAAGTTGAATTTCTTTCAATCCCGTTTTCGGACCTGAATCCATCAAACGCAAATCGTGGGAAATTTTCACCAAATCCTGGGCGAGGTTGCGGAGACTTCCCGAAACGCTGACAAACGGCGAAAGGCTTTGCATCGCCGCCATGAGGTGAGGGGCGCTTTGCAAGGATTGTCCGATGTATTCCGAGAGTAATTCGGCGACGCGGAAACGATAGCGGGGGTGCGTGTTAAGTCCGGTTCCCGAGGCGCTTCCGCCCAAGCCTAACACTTTTAAATCTTCGGCGGCGAATTGAACGCGGCGGCGATGGTCGCTTAAAATTGTCCCCCAGGCGCGAAAGACTTCCCCCAAGCGCACGGGTACGGCGTCTTGCATGTGGGTGCGCCCGGATTTTACGATGTTTTGGAATTCGTCGGCTTTGCGATGGAGAGATGCGATCGCCGCGTCTAAGGCGGGGAAGAAAATGCGATCGAGGGCTAACAACGACCCGACGCGAATGGCGGTGGGAATCACGTCGTTGGTAGACTGTCCGTAGTTTACATGGTCGTTGGGACTGACGCGACTGTAGTTTCCTTTGGCATCTCCGAGAAGTTCTAAGGCGCGATTGGCGAGAACTTCGTTGACGTTCATGTGGTGAGAGGTTCCCGCCCCGGCTTGGTAGACATCCACCACGAACTGTTCTCGAAACTGTCCGTTGAGAACTTCCTCGGCGGCGTTAACGATGGCTTCGGCGATATCTTGGGGAATGCAGCCGAGTTCGCTGTTGGCGGTGGCGGTGGCTTTTTTTATCAGAACGCACGCATCGACGTAAGTGGGAAGCGGTTTGAGTCCGCTAATGGGGAAGTTTTCTGTCGCCCGTAGGGTTTGAATGCCATAGTAGGCGTTAGCGGGGATTTGGCGTTCCCCCATTGAGTCTTTTTCTGTGCGGTAGTCTGTCATCTCAGGCTGCCAACTGTTGGTCTCGGGTTTCTCTTTGGTTTATCTTCTCACGCAGTCGTTTCGATCGAGTTCTTTAGACGACAATAGAACCAGACGATCGATCGAACCCAGCGCGATCGCTCTCCAGTTGGCGGTTCGCTGCGTGGTGTTCGCTGTGTGTTGTTCGCTGTGTGTTGAAAAAGGGGGAAACCAAGCGTGAATCTAATGAGTAGTCGTCTCACGCCGTATTTGGAATCGCGATGGGAAGATTACTGGCTGTGCTATCACCAAGGGGAGAAATTCGCCGATAAGGGCGAGTATACGGCGGCGTTAGCCTGTTTCGATCGCGCCCTTCTCGCCCGCCCTCACGACTATTGGAGTTGGTACGAACGGGGAAACGTTCTCGTGGAGTTGGGGGATTATGAGGAAGCGGTTTACAGTTTCGATCGCGCCGGGGAACAACGCCCTCGGGACTATTGGGTATGGTACAACCGAGGTTGCGTGTTGTCGGAAGAGTTAGAAAAGTTCGACGACGCGATCGCCAGTTTCGATAAAGCCTTGCGGTTGCGCCCTCACGATTATTGGGCGTGGTTCCGTCGCGGCGATGCGTTGCGGTATTTGGGAGAATATCGGGCGGCGCTTTCGAGTTACGAGGAATCGATCGAAATTCGCCCGCGAGATTTTTGGGGATGGTTCCGCAAAGCCGACTGTTTGCGACAATTGGGACAGTACGAGGATGCGATCGTCAATTACCGTCAGGCGTTGCGTCGCGATCCTGAAGATTTTTGGACGCGGTATAAGTTAGCGGAAACCTACCGCCAGATGAAGGATTACCGACAGGCGATCGCGCAATACGATAGTTGTCTCGATCTCGATCCTGAAGATGGTTACAGTTGGTACAACCAAGCCTGTTGTGCGGCGTTGACGGACGACGTAGAAGTGGCGTTGGAGGCGTTGAAACGGGCGATTTCCCTCGCCCCGAAAATCTTTATTCCCAGGGCTTTAAACGATCCGGATTTAGCCTCGTTACAGGATCGATCGGCGTTTCATCACCTACTGCAATTCGACGCCTACGAAGACCGTTCTGATTCGGAGACATAACGATGGTGACTCGCAGGATTCTCGCTCAAAAAACCAATCTTCGCGAACTCATCGAGACCTTTCATCTCGAACTCGTAGAAGACGAAGCATTTTTCTCAGAATGGCAAACGGATTTACCGGAACTTTCAGATACAGAAAAACAGCTTCTCGATAAAGTTAAAGCGGGATATCTCAATTTATTGAACTATCCGCCCTTACTCGAAGATGTCGTGCGGATGTCCGTTCTCGATCCGATTTTATTTATCGGCGACTTTTATTTACAGCCGTTTTACGTTCGTTCCGAAGAACCCATCGAGTTTCTCGTCGAAGACGAAGATACCCTCGTCAAAGGACGAATCGATACCCTCGTTCTCAAAGATAAATTTTGGGTGATGGCGATCGAATCCAAGAAAGCCTCTTTTTCCATCGAAGAAGGACTCGCACAACTGATTGCCTACATGATGGGAAATCCCCACCCCGAACGTCCCGTATACGGTTTAATCTCAACGGGAGGCAGTTTCGCATTCATCAAACTCCTGAAATCCCAAGCTTGGCAATACGCCGTTTCCAAAGTATTTATTACGCGCAACCCCGGCAACGAACTCTATACCGTCTTACAGATATTAAAACATCTCTCCCGTCTGATAATTGAAGAATAAAACAGTCTTTCAAAACCGATGGATTCTCCATATTCTCACTGTCGGATGTGGTGAATCCTTCAACCCACCCTGAAAACCCATGAGTTCCTTACACGAATCCAACGACATCGTCGCCGATCGCTACCGTATCCTAAGTGTATTAGGAAGCGGTGGAATGGGAACGACTTACGAAGCCGAAGACACCCACGACGGAACCCGAATCGCCATGAAAGTGGTGTCCTTGCGGCGGGTGACAGATTGGAAAGTCGTCGAACTGTTCGATCGCGAAGCGAGAGTTCTCGCCAACCTCAACCATCCCAACATCCCCAACTATCTGGCGCGATTTCAACTCGATACCGACGGCGATCGACGGTTTTACCTGGTTCAAGAACTCGCCCCCGGAACCTCCCTCGCCACCCTCATCGAAAGAGGTTGGAAACCCACGGAAAAAGAAGTTAAACGCATTGTGCGAAACGTTTTAGAGATATTACAATATCTCCACGATTTACATCCCCCCGTCATTCACCGCGACATCAAACCCCAAAACATCCTTCGCGACGACAACGGAAGCGTGTATTTAGTGGATTTCGGGGCGGTTCAGGATGTCTATCGCAACACCCTCACCCGAGGCGGAACCTTCGTCGGAACGCTGGGATACATGGCGCACGAACAGTTTCGCGGCGAAGTCTGTGCGGCGTCAGATTTGTATGGATTAGGCGCCACGGCGTTGTTTTTACTGTCGGGGAAATCGCCGGATTGGTTTCCGCAAAAACGCTTGAAACTCCAGTTTCGCGATCGAATTCGGGTTTCTCCCGAGTTTGGCGATTGGTTAGAAAAGATACTCGAACCGTCGATCGAGGATCGGTTTATCTGTGCGGAGGAGGCGATCGACGCCCTCGATCGCACGGAACAGGTATCGGTGACGTTGGATATCGAAACCATCGACTTTACCAATTCCTTTGCGCGGCGTTCTCACCAACCCTTTGGATTAGTCTCTCAGGAAAACTCTAACTATTTAGCCTATGTGATTCCCGCCTCTCCTAACCTAATGTGGGTGGCGCTTTTGTATCCACTTTCGCTGGTTTTTGCCATCATTATTGGTATTTATCCGATAACTTTACTGACGTTGGCGATATTCTTCGGAGTCGGGGCGATTCTCGCGGTGGGGTTGGGTACGGAACGCTGGCTGATTATCGATCGAGAGCGGTTTTTATTTCTCTGGCGTTGCTGGGGCATTACCTACTATAAAAAATATGGAAACACCTCCGATATCGAATTAGTAGAAGTGGAAACTCTATTATCATCAAAATCTAAAAAAGTCGCCCCTCGAAAAATATCCATGCTGTGTATTTGGGAAGGGGTGTTTTTACGGCGTTTTGCCTACGATTTCCCCCGAGAAGACTTAGAAATTATGGCGCAGGAAATTCGTGAATTTCTCGGAATTGAGCCGCTTTGACTCGGCGGAATTATTCTCCCTCCAATTCAGAGGGATCGATACCCAATTCTCGCAGTTTCGCCGCCAGTCGATCGGCGCGTTGACTGGCAATTTCCGCCCGTTGGCGTTCTCGCTGTGCCAATTCTTCCGGCGTGGGAAGTCGGTTTCCTTGGCGATCGTACCAGTACAACCATTCGCGAGTTCGTCCGAGATAGGTTCCGCGATCGCGCCCCAACGCCAAACCAATTTCTGGCAACCAAACAGGATTTCCTGAAAGCTGTCGATACTCGCCATTTTCTAACTGATAAACCTCTAACGGTTGGCGATCGCGCCGGGTTCGCCCAGGCACGTAAATGGCGTAATATAAAATTCCCAATTTCGCGTAATCGACTTTTTTTCGTTCGTATTCCCCGCCATAGGTTTTAGAAACCACTTCTAGGGCAAAAATCGGCGGAATTCCCTGTTCTTCCCAGAAAACGTAACTCAACCGTCCCCCTTCCCCGATAAACCGTTCGACGCCCAGAGACAGAAAGCCATCGGGAACGATCGCCGATTCCCCGGGAGCGTAGTAAATTCCCATATCCACGGCGAAAAACCAATCCTCGCGATCGCTCCACGCCAGTGCCAAAATAGCTTCGAGGAGATTGGGGACGAGGTTCTGTAACTCATTATCCACAGGCGTATCGTCAGAATCGGGGAGTTCTGCGGAGGAAGGCAAACATTGACGAGGATCGTAATTCAGCATAGTGAAGTTGCCGTGCTTTCCTGTTTTTTATTATAGGCGATCGATTCGATAAAATCAATCCCAAAAAGAGTTTTTCTAGCAAAAAATTATCAAAAAAATGCAGAGCTAGGGCAGATTTTATTATTTTAAATTATAGTGGACGCCATCGGCTGCATAGAGCAATAGCGAAACCCAATAGACTCGCTATTAAGTTTTATCCATCAAGCCAACCTAAAATCCCATCATTACAACTGAGCAAATATTGGAATTTTAAAACTTTTTTGGATTTCCTGAGTTTGAATAAGCGAATTTCATACCCGGTGGGGGATAGGGGGCGAAGGGGGGATGCGCCCCATCCCAGATTTTGTATTCAAATCAACAAATTACACCCTAATCTCAGAAGATCCACTTTTTTGTATCCTAAAGAGAGCAAACCGCCCCACAAATTACGCGATCGACCATGACTCATTCAACAACCTATCCCGTTCCTCCCGGTAATCTAGGATTGCCAATTATCGGCGAAACCCTCGATTTTTTCCGCGATTCCGACTTCCAAAAACGCCGACACGAACGCTACGGTCCGATTTTCAAAACCCGAATACTGGGTCAAGCCACCGTTTACATCCAAGGCGGCGAAGCCAACCCTCTAATTCTCGGCGATCGCGATCGCCACTTCGAGGTCACTTGGCCGCCCAGTACGCGGGCGCTTCTCGGCGCCAACTCCCTGGCGTTGCAAACCGGAGAGATTCACAGCCATCGCCGCCGCTTGATGTTTCAAGCCTTTCAGCCTCGCGCCCTGGAAAGCTACATCCCGACCATGCTGGAAATCAGCGATCGCTACATCGAACGGTGGCGCGATCGAAAAACCCTAACCTGGTATCCCGAACTCCGCCAATATACCTTCGATGTCGCCGCCAAACTGCTCGTGGGTCTCGATGACGGTTCTCGTACCGATCTCGGTCATCTCTTTGAAACCTGGTGCGGCGGTTTGTTCTCCATTCCCTGGAATTTCCCCTGGACGAATTTCGGAAAAGCCAAACGAGCGCGACGGGAACTATTAGCCTTACTCGAAGACATCATTCACCAGCGACAGCAACAACCCAGCAGCAACACGGACGCCCTGGGATTACTCCTCACCGCCGAAGATGAAAACGGAAACCGTCTGAGTCTCGAAGAACTGAAAGAACAAATCTTACTGTTGCTGTTCGCCGGACACGAAACCCTTACCTCGTCGATGGTGTCGATGGTCATGTTGCTGGCTCAATACCCAGAAGTCCGCGATCGCGCCCGAGAAGAGCAAGAGCAATTTCGCGATCGATCGCTGACATCCGCCACATTAAAAGAGATGGTTTATCTCGAACAGGTGATGCAAGAAGTCTTGCGTTTTATCCCCGCCGTGGGGGGTGGTTTTCGGAAAGTCATCAAAGCATTGACCTATGGCGGCTATCAGATTCCTGTGGGGTGGAACATCACCTATCAAATCGGCTCGACCCATCGCAACAGCGACTATTTCACCGATCCCGATCGCTTCGATCCCGATCGCTTCGCCCCCGATCGCGCTGAGGACAAACCCCCGTTTCGCCATATCGCCTTTGGCGGCGGAATGCGGGAATGTCTCGGGAAAGAATTCGCACGGCTTGAAATGAAGTTACTGGCGGTTAAGTTGCTGCGAGATTACGACTGGACGCTTTTACCCGACCAAGACCTCAGTTTAAAAGTGGTTCCGACCCCCTGTCCGAAAGACGGCTTGAAAGTTGAGTTCGTCCCCCTGGCGCGATTGCAGAACGCCCCAGCACAGCAGAGGGTTTAGGACTGTAGCATGTGGGAATCGTTTCGCTCCGTTGAGTGGTGAAATCCCTGGCGGAGCCAGTCGATCGTACTTGTTTTTGCTCTAATCTTTAAAGATTTACAAACTTCCCGTAAAATCGCCGATTTTTGACCGAGAGATGAATAGAGCGTTTCGGAGTTTATGCGATCGGTGTCTGATTCTCCCCCATCTCAATCTGTACTCGCATTTCTCAGTATTATTACTTAGCTTATTTAAATCTTTATCAAGGTTACATTTCAGATTCGCGACAGAAGAAAGGAAAAAAGGCCGTCTGGCAGCCTCGGTTTTGGGAACATCAGATTCGAGATGAATCAGATTTGGTGAATCATGTAGATTACATCCATTTTAATCCAGTTAAACATGGATTGGTGAAGGCTCCGAAGGATGGGAAGCGATCGAGCTTTTTACGGTATGTCGATCGCGGGATTTATCCGCTCGATTGGGGCGCCGATGAAGACCTCAAATTTCCTGACCATGTCGGTCGTGAATAGTGGGGGTTTTTGGGTTTCGCTTTCGCTTCAGCCAACCTACGGCTTATTGTGAATTGAAATAGGGGTTGTTGGGTTTCGCTTTCGCT
>NZ_JBNGCO010000060.1:0-2394 GCF_049974805.1 Baaleninema sp. | reverse complement strand
CCAACCTACGGCTTATTGTGAATTGAAATAGGGGTTGTTGGGTTTCGCTTTCGCTCCACCCAACCTACGGTGCGTGACGCTACAATGGAAGTATCGCGCGATCGCCGTTTCGGTGCGACCTATGGCACTGCTGCAACGCTATCAAATCGCCTCCATTCTCGGAAAAGGTGCCTTTGGGACTACCTACAAAGCTCGAGATCTCGATCGCGATCGCTGGGTGGCCGTCAAAGTCTTATCCTTAAAACAGGTGGCCGACTGGAAAATTATCGAAATGTTCGAGCGAGAAGCCCAAGTTCTCGAACGACTCAACCACCCCGGCATCCCCAACTACGTCGATTATTTCTATCGCGATACCCAAGACGATCGCCTGTTTTGCTTAGTTCAAGAACTCGTTGAAGGCAAATCCTTAGCTGCTTGGGTCAAACAAGGCTGGAGAGCTACAGAAGAAGACGCCAAACAAATCGCTGTCAAGGTATTAGAAATTCTCGATTATCTTCACTGGCAAACGCCCCCCGTCATCCATCGCGATATCAAACCCCAAAACATTATTTTAAAACCCGATCGATCCGTCTATCTCGTCGATTTCGGTGCCGTCCAAGACCTCTATCGCAACAGTCTAATTCTCGGCGGTACCTTCGTCGGAACTGTCGGCTATATGCCCCCCGAACAGTTTCGCGGCAAAGCCTTTCTCGCCTCCGATGTATACGCCTTGGGGGCAACTTTACTTTTCTTACTTAGCCATCGTTCTCCCGAAGAACTTCCGCGCCACCGCCTGAAAATCGACGTACAGAAAGCGATTCAGGTTTCCGACGATTTTGCGAGATGGTTAGAAAAGATGGTAGAGCCGGCCATCGAAGACCGCTACAAATCCGCCCGAGAAGCCCTCGACGTACTGCAAGGAAAACGCAAACTGCTGCGGTCTCCGCCGCCATCCGACCCCATCCTTCCCCAACGACGCCAACCTAAAGGCTCGCGGATACAGGTTTGGCAAAACGACGATCGCGCCACCGTCAACGTCCCTGCAGCCGGGGTTGCGCCGTCCAACCTTCCCTTACTGGGCGTGACAGTGGTGTGGAATTTCGTTATCGGAAGTACCGTCGCCATCGCCTTCTTTGGCGGAAATTGGTTGATATTACCGTTTGTCTCTCTCCACGCCCTCGCCGGACTGGGGTTGCTTTTCACGAGTTTGGGAATCACCGCCAGTTACGGACGCCTAACGATCGATCGCCATCGCTTCTCTATTTATCGGCGGTGTTTCGGCGTCACTTACCACCAATATCAGGGGAAAACCTCCGAACTCCAAGGGGTGGGTTTAGAAGTCTCCCTGGAGGAATACGGACAGCGAAAAGTCCGTTGCGTCTTGCAAGGGAGCGATCGAACCTACGATTTCGCGCCAAATCTAACCCCCGTCGAAAAACGCTGGTTAGTCGAAGTCATCTCGAACTTACTCGAGAAGTTTCAATCAGACTCAGACGACGCCGGCCACCGCCAAACGTAATCTGCTAACGACCGTTCTGGCGTCGAAGGAAGGTCAGAATCCGGGTCGAACACCACCGAAACGGTTTCCAAACCGGGAATTCGACGATCGACCCGTTGGGGAATTCCGTCCCCGTAAGCAATGTGACCCTGACCCGCCAACACCACAAACGGCGTCTGCGGATTCTCCCTCACGAACGCCGCCACCGAGTCCGCCATCGTTTCGTCCCAAAGAACCTGCGCTTGGAAAAAATAGTCGAACGCCTCGCTCGAACCCTGTCCTTCGTGGTATCGATCGTAAATGTCCTTCAACCGCTGGCGGTACCTCTCATTATCTGTTCGCATCTCCTCGATGGGGGGAACGAAATCCCGATATTCGGCGGCGATGTTCTCGAAGCCTCCCGTCGCCACCTGTCGCAAGGCTTCGCTGGGGGCGTTTAAGGCGATAACTGGGATTTGGTGGGTTTTGGCGAAGCGCAAAATCGGGGCGTAGAGTTCCCAGGGAAACCCCCATCGCGTCTCGTATTCCGTCTGTTCCAGAAATTCGGCTTCGTCGAGGTCTCCGGCGAGATAGCGATCGATCGCCGTTTGATAGGGTCGCTGAAACATCTCCATTCCGATGGCGAGATCGGGATTTTCCGAGTAGAGGGTTTGTAAAATCTCCAATTGCGCCTGGTGGTGTTCCGATCGATCGTGGATTTCGCCAAGATAGATAATATCTGCTTGACGGAGCGATCGATCGAATTCATCGCGACGCACCACTTCGCTTTCAGTCGGTTGCGTAATGGTTTGCGCCCAGGCCGGAACGCCACAACAAAGCCACGCACTCAGCAAACAAGCCGAAAATTTGAAGTTCATAAGAGTCTCTCACGGAAAATACCTCGATACGTTTGGAAGCCCTGTCGCTTTAGCGCAGGG
>NZ_JBNGCO010000059.1:0-28475 GCF_049974805.1 Baaleninema sp. | reverse complement strand
ATCGCCATGCACCGAACTGAGCGCAATATTCGCAGTCTCATGGAACTGACGCCAGATACGGCGAGACTGTTGCAAGGTCATGAAGAACGAACCGTTCCCACCCAAACCTTACAAATCGGCGATCGCATTCGTGTCAAACCTGGCGAACTGTTCCCCACGGACGGCATCATTCGAGAAGGCAGCAGTACCATCAATCAAGCTCCCATTACGGGGGAGTCGATGCCTGTGGAAAAAACCCTCGGAGACGAGGTGTTCGCCGGAACGATTAACGGTCGCGGTGCGTTAACGGTGGAACTGCACAAGTCCCCCGAAAGCAGTCTGATTCAGCGCGTGATTCAATTAGTCGAGCAGGCGAAAACCACGCAACCGCCGTCTCAGCAGTTTTTAGAGCGGTTCGAGCGGGGTTACGCTCGCGTTATCGTCTTCAGCGCGATCGCTCTGGGAACGTTACCGCCGCTCCTGTTGGGGTGGGATTGGGAAACCACGATTTACCGAATGTTGATTTTTCTGGTGGTGGCCTCTCCCTGCGCGTTGATGGCGTCTGTGATGCCAACGTTACTCTCGGGAATCGCTCGCGGTGCGCGACAGGGGATTTTATTTAAAGACGGAGCGCAGTTGGAAACTATTGGGAAAGTCCGCGCCATCGCCTTTGATAAAACCGGAACCCTCACTACGGGTCAGTTACAGGTCAGCGATATCGTTCCCGCCGCTAACGTGGGAAAAGCGGAGGTGTTGCAAATTGCGGCTTCTCTCGAAGCCTATTCCGAGCATCCCCTCAGTCAAGCGATCTTGCAAGCGGCCAGCATGGACAAAATTCCGTTATTGTCGGCGATCGAGGTCCGAGCGGAAGTGGGACAAGGAATCGTCGGTTCTGTGGAAGGAAAACCGGTGAAGTTGGGGAAAGGAAGCTTTGCGCTGGCGGAGTTCAGCGACATCGAGCCGTCTTTAACCACCCAAAGCCAGCATCTCGAAGCTCAGGGGAAAACGGTAATTTGGGTGGTGCGCGATCGACAAATTCTGGGATTAATGGCTGTGGTCGATCGCGTTCGTCCCCACGCCGCCGACTTGTTGAAGGTTCTCCAGCGGCGGGGTGTTGCGTTTACCGCCATGCTCACGGGAGATAACGCGGCCACGGCGCAAACGGTGGCGCAAGCAGTCGGCGTCCACGCGATTTATGCGGATTTACTCCCCGAGGATAAGGTGGATGTGGTCCGAAAGCTACAGCGAGAGTATCGAACGGTGGTGATGGTGGGAGATGGCGTCAACGACGCTCCGGCGTTGGCGCAAGCTTCGGCTGGCGTGGCCATGGGAGGCGCCGGAAGCGATATCGCTTTGGAAACGGCGGATATTGTGTTGATGGCCGATCGCTTGGAGAAGTTGGAGCAAGCGATTTTCATTGGGCAGAAATCGCAACGGATTATCTGGCAAAATATTACGCTGGCGTTGACGTCGATCGCGGTGTTGATGGTGGCGAACTTTTTCGGCGAAATCACGCTTCCGGTGGGGGTTCTCGGTCACGAAGGTTCGACGTTATTGGTGACGCTCAACGGTTTGCGACTCCTCAGACGGGATAACGGTTAAATATGTTTAGTTTTCTGCGGGTTTCGAGGGAATTAGGTAAATTGCGCCGGATATTAAGGTTAAAACAACGGACAGCCAAAAGGTGACGAGTCCGGCTGTTGTCCAGGGTTCTGATAATGGGGCGAGGAGAAGGGCGATCGCCGCGATTTGACTGACGGTTTTCGCCTTTCCCCACCAGTTTGCCCCGGAAATGCTAGTTTGGCTGACACGCCAACCGGCGATCGTCAGTTCGCGGGCTAAAATCAAAAAAACGCCCCAAGCGGGAACGGTTCCCCATTCAATTAAGATTAAAAACGGTGCGAAAACTAACAGTTTATCGACGAGGGGATCGAGAAATTTTCCTAAATCGCTGACTTGGTTGAAGCGTCGCGCCACGTAGCCATCTAGCCAATCGGTGAGGGCTGCAATTAGGAATATCGTCAACCCGATCCAACGATAGGACTGGCTTGGATTGGATAAGAAATACAATAAAAACGGGATTCCCAGCATTCGAGACAGGGTAATCCAAGTGGCAACTGTCATTAGAGTTGAATCACAAACTAGAAGTTCTTTACCACAAAAAATATCTTTTGTCTGTTGCTTTTATTATATTTTAATATTTTGCAAATTAAATAACTTTATTGGGAAAACATCGAAGATTTATCGGGTCGATCGAATCGGATTAAATCGATCAAACCCATTAGAAATTGACGAGTTACCCGTTCTCTTAAAAATTGAATTTCAAATATCGATCGAGCGATCGCGAAATCACGTCGCGGGAATTTAGCAATTCACCGCATTTACGATTTGGGAGACAGATCGTCAACGACTTTCACTTTACCCTGACGTACAGCTCGCACGAGTCGGTTAACCGAGCGGCGATCGTCCTCGTTGAGAGAGTCGTCTAAGGCAGCTGCCATCAATCCGTAACAGTCAGTACGAGTGAGAACCCCCGTATCCCGAACCGAGACGAGAATTTCCGAAATCGCCCCAGGAATCAATTGTATTTCCGGAACCATCGGCTTAAGGCGCAAAATTCGGTATTTCTAGTATGACCGATTTCGACACCTCAGCGAGCGATCGATCTCCCGATAACCAGACGATCGCGATCGAGATTTCCAGCGATCGAAATCACAACTTCCCCGAGTTCACCGGCTCAATCCGGTTCGCCCTCTAAAAAAACCCCAATGCGGCGGAACTTCTCATAACGGAGAGTTCGTCGCTGTTCCGGCGTCAAGCCGCAGAGATCGCGAAGTTCTTCAAGTAAAGCGTTTTTGAGAATTTCCGTCGCTTCGACAGGTTGATTGTGAACGCCGCCTAGGGGTTCCCGAAGCAGTCGATCGAGAATCCCCAATTCCTTAAGATCCCGAGCGGTAATCTTGAGGGCTTCCGCCGCCTGAGCGCTTTTCGAGGCATCCTTCCACAAAATCGCGGCACAGGCTTCCGGCGTCGCCACCGTATAAACCGCATGTTCGAACATCAGCAGTCGATCGCCCACACCGATGCCCAACGCACCACCGGAACCCCCTTCACCGATCACCGTACAAACGATCGGCACCTCGAGGCCAAACATTTCCCGTAAATTGTAAGCAATGGCCTCGCCCTGGCCGAGGTGTTCGGCTTCAATACCCGCCCAAGCCCCCGGCGTATCAATAAACGTGAGGATTGGCATCCCGAAACGGTTCGCGTGTTCCATCAACCGCATCGCTTTGCGGTAACCGCCCGGGGATGCCATGCCAAAATTTCGTGCGACGTTATCCTTCGTATCGCGTCCTTTCTGGTGTCCCAGCATCACCACCGGCCTTCCGTCCAACCGTGCGAGGCCACCCACGAGAGCCGGATCGTCAGAGCCGCCGCGATCGCCGTGTAACTCGATCCACTCGTCGCCGATCGCTTGAATGTAATCGAGGGTACTCGGCCGCCGAGGGTGACGGGCCAGTTGCAACCGTTGCGCCGGAGACAAACTACTAAAAATCTCTTGGCGCAGTTGCGTCGCCCGCTCTTCGAGTTGGCGAATTTCCTCCGAGACATCCACGTGAGTTTCGTCGGCGATGTCTCGGATTTGTTGAATTCGTTTTTCCAGCTCGACGAGGGGTTTCTCGAAGTCTAACAGCATAGGTTGGACAAGACAATGAAAAGTAAACGGAAGTGGCTGGGCTGCCCGATCTCGCTTCTAGTTTTCGACAACAGACAGAAGCGGTTTAAACCCGTGTTTGATCGAAACGTCACCGATCGCCTGCATTTTTTCCACAGAGATCTGGTTCCGTCCCCAAGAGAAGTTGGTGTACCACTTCTCGAATTCCAAGAGCATCGACTCCGCAAAACAAGCAAACATTTGCCGGGTCGGTACGTCCATGTTAACCAGCCTCATAATCCGCCAGTCAATATCGAGAGAATGCTCGACGATGCCGCCTTTGAGGACGTAGACACCAGGGTAGTTGACCTTAGAATCAAGGTTTTTCGGATAGCCCCCGTCAATCATCAGACAAGGTTTTTTGAGGCTTTCCGCATCGATGTCGATGCCTTTGGGCAAACTGGCAACCCAAACCACGATGTCGGCCTGGGGCATCGCGTCTTCTAATCCCATGACCTTACCGCGACCGAGTTCTTCTTGCAACGCCTGCAAGCGTGCTCGATCGCGAGCCACTAAAATCATGTCGGCGACATCCGTTTGCGTGTTGAGCCACCGACAGACGGCGCTACCAATATCTCCCGTCGCGCCGACCACTGCCACCGTCGCTTTCGACAGTTCGATGCCGAGTTTCGGAGCAGCCTGTTCGACTTGACGGCAGATAATGTAAGCCGTGTGCGTGTTTCCCGTAGTAAACCGCTTGAAATCGAGCGTGATGTTGCGAATACGCTGAATTTGATTCAAATTGAAATTCTCGAACACGATCGAGGAAAAGCCGCCGAGTGCCGTGATATCGAGTCCGATTTTTTGAGCGTGGGCCATGGCGTTGACGATTTTTCGCGTCGCCGCTTTAATACGACGGTTCGCCAGCATTTCCGGCAAAAAGCAGGATTCCACGTAGCGACCCTCGATCGTTTGACCCGTAACGCTCGTCACGGTAATGTTATCGACGGTTTGCGGCGGAGCAGAACACCAGAACTCTAAATCCTGGTCGGCGAGTCCGGCGTATCCCAAATCCCGCGCGACTGCTTGAGCCTGTTCTAGATTGGTAAGGTGACCGATTAAACCAAACATGGGCAGATTTTAGGCAACCTGTCTTTCAGATTGCGAGACGGTATGCGGTGACAAGTAAAGGTTCATAAACCTTCACATTATTATAGGAGGGAACGCTTCTCAAGATTTTTTCGCAAGAGATCGCCCGCTTTCGGCTCGAAAACGGGCGATGAAAACGTTCTCGTTAATTTCGCAGGAGAACAGTAGGGCGCAAGGAGTTAAGCCGCACTACGCAAACCGTGAGTGAGCATGCGCACGGTTTCTCGGGTGTTGAAGCCAACGTTCGCGAGAGCTTCGCCATAGGCGATCGTGAAATCTTCGATGAGTTCCTCTTTCTCCATTTGGAGAACCTTCGCGTCGTTCTCGACTTGGTTGAGCATCTCCCAAACCAACGGCAAGTTTTCGCGGTTGGCCGCTTCGATGCGCTCTTTCACCTCGTCGAAATGGGCTTTGAGCCACTCTTCACCGTAATTCAAGTGAGTGTATTCATCTTTCACCACACCCTCGGTGATTTTGCGAGCGAAGTCGTCAGCAACGGGGATGTAAATGTTGTAAGCGGAGATCGCAAAGCATTCAATAATTAAAGCTTGAATCACCAAGCAGGTGACGATATCGCCTTCTTCCACCGCTTTTTCAAAGTTACCGTGCAGTTTGGAGAAAAACTCACGAGCAAAGTCCATGTCCGGCGTCACTTCCAAGTTGCGACCGCAGGCTTGGAATCCTTTGGCGTGACGGCGCTCCATTTTCGCCAGAGAGGTCAGCTCGTCCTTGTCCTCCGGCAGCATTTCAGCTAACTTAACAAAGTTATCGTAGGCTTCGTTCTCCCCTTCGATCACGATGGCGTTAATGCGGCTGTAAGCGTCTTTGTAGGTTTCGCTTTGGTAATCGAGGGTGGGGGTAGCTTCTAACTGCGGCATATGTTTCCTATCTCCTCATCCTTAGATGGTGGGGGGTCAGAACTATACAAAAACGTATAGCTCGAAGTTGGGCAGGTGGCATTCCCGAATTGCCAGAGATCGGGGGTTTGAAATCTTGCCAGTGACTCGGCGGTACTTGGTGTTCGTGACCGATCGAGCCAAATTCCGGAATGCCGTCTCGAACTGGATGCTTCAGGAGACGGGGGCGAAAACCCCGCTTGACACTTCCTCTGAGGTTTTTTAAGCCCAGGAGAAGCGTTCCTGTAACATTTTTGTTAAAACAACTTATGTTTACTTTACAGGGTTTAACCGGAACTTGACCAGATCCGAAATTGCCCGATCTCGCCGATATTGTAAGTCTCCTAAAAAGATACGATGCCCGATCGATCTCCAAAGCCTCTCACAACCGCCTCGATCGCGCCTTCGCCCAAATTCCCGACTCCCTCGAAGATTGACTTCCTTAATCGATCGCGGCGCTTATACTTGCTTTTTCTAATGGTTGGGGCGGCGATCGTCCTCTTTCCCCTCCTCATCGTCCTGCGTGCCTCGTTTGCCCCCTCGGGGTCGCTATTGAGTTTAGATCTCAACGGACCCTGGTCTCTGGAAAACTACCAACAGGCTTGGCAACAGGGGAATTTTTGGCGAGCCTTCGCCAATTCCACCTTCGTCGCCCTCGCCGTCACCGCCTTCCAAGCCGTCACCTCCGCTCTGGCCGGTTACGCCCTAGCTCGCTTGCGCTTTTGGGGGCGTCGCGGCTTGCTGACGTTGGTTGTTGCCACTCTGGCCATTCCCTTCCAACTCCTCGTCCTTCCCATCTTTCTCGTCCTGAAATGGGGGCATCTCCTCAACACCTACGGCGCGTTGATTTTACCCACCGCCGTCAACGGCTTCGGCATTTTCTTAATGCGACAGTATTTCGTTACGGTTCCCGTCGAACTCGAAGAAGCGGCCGCCCTCGACGGAGCGAACCGCTTGCAGATTCTTTGGAACGTCATGCTTCCCCTCTCTCGTCCGGCGTTAGTGGCCTTGGGGCTGTTTGCCTTTATCGGAGAGTGGAACGATTTATTTAAACCCCTCGTTTTTACCACCCGTCCGGAACTGCGAACGGTACAGTTAGCCCTGGCAGAATTTCAAGAACAATTTACGAATAACTGGCCGCTGCTCATGGCAGCCGTGGCCATCGCCACCGTTCCTGTCTTAATCCTGTTTCTCCTCGGACAACGCCAGTTCGTGCGCGGCATCGCCACAACTGGCGTGAAGCAGTGACGATAAGATGAGGCGATCGGAGGTGGGGGGCTTGTCGATCGCTCTAGAGTACACCGACCCCATCCCCATTACCCCGATCGCACCATCATCCCATCAATCGATCGCAATTTCCTGCCCGTCGATGCCTACGTCGTCTTGCCATTCGATATCGGGCATTTCCTCGAAGGTCTGGCGAACGGCGTCTTCCCAATATTTGCGGATTTTGGCCAGATAGGGACTTCCCAGGCGCAGCCGCAACCGATGGCGAATCTCAAACGTATCTCGCTGGTACATGAGGACGTTAATCGGCGGTCCGACGGAAATGTTCGATTTCATCGTGGAATCGATCGACAATACGGCACTTTTAACCACCATATCCAGAGGCGTATCGAACCCTAACAGTCGATCGAGGATGGGTTTGCCGTATTTGGTTTCGCCGATTTGCAGAAACGGCGTTTCTCGCGTCGCTTGAATGCAGTTTCCTTGGGGATACACCAGAAATACCATCGGCTCTTCTCCGGCAATCTGTCCCCCCACGAGAAAGTTACATTGAAAATCGATATTGTCTCGCTTGAACCAGGGTCGATCGATCTCTTGGATCTGGCGAATTTTACCCCCAATGTAGCGGGCGACATCGTAAAGACTCTCGAGGCTGTAGAGGTTGGGGTCCACTTGATTCTTGATATCTCGGTGAACTTCATGCATCACCGATTGCGTCACCGACAGATTGCCACTCGTACATAAGACGATGGCGCGATCGCCCGGTGCCGTGAAATCGAAAATCTTGTGATAGGTCGAAATATAATCGACCCCCGCGTTCGTGCGCGAGTCGGCACCAAACACGAGACCGTCAGCGTTCAGGATGCCCAGACAGTAGGTCATTGAGTTTCTTAAAATAAATTCCTGATAAATGAGAGGCCGTTCGGCCGTCGGTGCAAAGCAGTTCGATCTTACCGGACGGTCGATCGAGCGGTACAGTCGCCATGGCGACGTTTCCCCCAAAAATCGCGATCGAGGGGCGGACGCTTCTATGTCATAATATTTAACAGTTTTTTTAAGGTTGGCTGACAAACCCACACGCCGAGTCATGGATACCCACGAATCCAACGATCTGCAACCCGATGCTACTCCGCAATCGGAACCGCCCGAACTCGATCGTTACGAGTGTCGCGCCTGCGGCTACGTTTACGAACCCGAACTCGGAGATAACACGCGGAACGTCGCGCCGGGAACTCCTTTCGAGGAGTTGTCCCTCGCTTGGCGTTGTCCGGTTTGCGGCGCCCGTAAAAATGCCTTTGCTAACGTCGGACCGAAAGGAACGGCATCTGGATTTAAAGAAAATTTCGGTTACGGCCTCGGCGTCAATCGGCTGACGCCGACTCAAAAAACACTGTTAATTTTTGGCGGGCTGGGACTGGGATTTTTATTCATGCTCAGTCTCTACGGTTTGCAGTAAACTGTCCGACATCGGGCAAACGCCTGCCACCGCCCCCACTCGTCAGAAGTGCCAACGACCGACTACGATTGAAAGACCCGATGAAAGCTATCCTGCAACCTTTTAAATCGATCTCGATCGCCCTGGCTGCGGTTTTCCTCCTCGTAGGATGCAGCTACGCGCCGCCGCTAGACGGAAATCCCTGGCAAGTTCAATCGTTACCCACCGATTCGACGTTCGCTGACATCGCCTTTACCGACGACCTCTCTCGAGGTTGGCTCGTCGGCAGCAACGCCACCCTCTTCGAGACGGACGACGGAGGGCAAACCTGGAAAGCTCGGCCTTTGGACTTCGACGGGGAAAAAGTTCGCTTGAACTCCGTCAGTTTTTCCGGCGATGAAGGCTGGATTGTCGGCGAACCGGCCGTGTTACTCCACACCCTCGACGGTGGAGAAACCTGGTATCGCGTCCCCTTAAGCGAAAAATTGCCGGGAAGTCCCAGCACCATTACCGCCTTGGGACCTCACTCGGCGGAAATGACCACCAACGTCGGCGCCATTTACCGCACGGAAAACGACGGTCAAAACTGGACGGGACTCGTGCAGGAAGCCCTCGGGGTATTTCGCAACATTTCTCGGGCTGAAGACGGAAAATACGTCGCCGTTTCCTCTCGCGGAAACTTCTTCTCGATTTGGAATCCCGACGGCGACACCTGGGAACCGTTCAACCGCCAAAGCTCTCGCCGCTTGCAAAATATGGGCTTTACCCCCGACGGCAGCTTGTGGGTTCTGGCCCGGGGCGGACAGTTACAGTTCAGCCAACCCAACGACCCCGAAAGTTGGCTCGAACCGCTGTATCCAGAATTCTCCAGCAGTTGGGGACTGCTCGATTTGGCCTATCGCACCCCCGAGGAAATGTGGGTTGTCGGGGGAGGCGGTAACTTAATGGTGAGCTTTGATGGCGGAGAGACTTGGTTGAAAGACCGGGAAATCGAAGACGTTCCCTCTAACTTAAACCGCGTTAAATTTATTAACTCGGAGTTAGGCTTTATCTTGGGGCAACGAGGAACGTTACTCCGCTACGAAGGGCCGTCAGAACCCGCATAAATTCCTAGAACAGCCGCTACCTTCGGGTAGCGGTTACTTGTGAGTGTATCGCGGTTTTTGTATGATAGGGTTTGAGTTTTAAGCTATTGTAAGGAGACGTTTAACAACATGGCAGGTACTACCGGAGAGCGTCCGTTTTCAGACATTATTACCAGTGTTCGCTACTGGCTGATCCACGCCGTAACGATTCCGATGTTGTTCGTTGCAGGCTGGTTGTTCGTCAGCACGGGCTTGGCTTACGATGTGTTCGGCACGCCGCGCCCCGATGAATACTACACCAAACAGCGCCTCGAATTGCCGATCGTTTCTGATCGCTTTGAAGGTCGCCAGCAAATCGAAGAATTTATCAAATAAACCGACAAGATCGCTGTTTAACGTGAGGTTTTAACCATGACCAATCCCACCAACGAACCCGTCTCCTATCCTATTTTTACGATTCGCTGGGTTGCCGTTCATACCCTGGCGATTCCGACGATTTTCTTCTTAGGCGCCATTGCCGCCATGCAATTCATTCAACGCTAGGAGTTATCCATGCCTACGAGACAGCCCAACCCTAACCGCCAGCCAGTCGAATTAAACCGCACCTCCCTCTATTTGGGACTGCTGCTGATTTTCGTGCTGGGCATTCTGTTTTCGAGTTACTTTTTCAACTAAATCGACATTGAATCGATTGTTTGTTCCTGTTGTTGAGTGAATTCAAGGAAATTACCCCCATGTCTGGAGATACCCGAATTCCCCTTTGGATTGTAGCCACGATCGCTGGACTCGGTGCCGTCGGAATCCTGGCGCTCTTTTTCTATGGGTCTTACGTCGGCGTCGGTTCGGCGATGTAAGACGGCGAAATTCGAGATTCGCCTGCGATCGACCTTCTCTCGCGAGGAGGTCGATTTGTTTTGTATGTCTCTGTGGCGAACACGAAAGAGTCCGGGAGCGTGGTAGCCCCGTGATTTTAATCCGGGGCGGAAACGCGACTCGTGCGGCTTTAGCCGCAGTGATATAATTGAATTACCTTCTCGATAACCCGAATGGAAGGGGCTTAACATCCCGTGAGGGCAGACTTGCATCACGCAGAAATGTCGGTAGCAAAGTGGTTCCATCGGCGAGAGATCAAAGGCGATCGCAAACAAGTAAAGGGAAGCCTTTGGGCAACCCATAGAGGCGTATTTGACTTCGCCTATGAGTCCGACAAGTCGGAAGTTCTGAAATCCCTCCGGGGAATCCCCGTCGCTTCAGCGCGGGGAGTAGTCAATGCTTGAAACCCCGCTTATCGAAATAACCCCCATTCTTTACCACATTTCTGCAAAAAAAGCAATACCCCCAACCTTAAAAAAGTCGGGGGTAAACTCGAGTCGAGCCGTGCGCCATTAATACGTCATTAATAAGCGTCTTGAAGCTCGTAGAAATCCGGCGAAATATAATCTTTCCGCAGCGGCCAACCTTTCCAATCTTCCGGCATCAACAACCGCTTCAAATTGGGATGTCCTTCGTAGACGATGCCGTACATATCGTAAGATTCGCGCTCTTGCCAGTCTGCCCCTTTCCAAATCCAGTACACCGACGGCACTTTCGGGTTGGCGCGGGGTAAAAACACCTTTAACCGCACTTCTTCGGGTTTGTGGGCGTTGTCGCTGACCTTAATCAGGTGGTAGAAGCTCACCAACTCGCCACCCGGCCCGGTGTCGTAAGCGCCCTGACATTGCAAATAGTTGAAGCCGTAGGCGTACAACGCCGTCGCCACCGGAATCAGAACGTCCGCGTCTACCTTCAGGAGTTCCACTCCCAAATTGTCCCGTTCGAGGGCGTCGTGGTTAAAGCCGTTTTCCGTCAGCCAACTCGAAACCGGGCCGGCGGGAACGGGTTTGTTTTCCGGGTTTTCTTGAGCTTGTTCGCCTTGATTTTTCGACTCTTCAGCCACGATTTTCCTCCTGCTTGACGGTAGATTGAAGGGCGGGGGGAACGGGCATTCCCATCGCTTCGGTGAGTTCTTTTGGCGGCGTGTGACGCGCTTGAGAGCGCATATATTCCCCGGTGAGAATCGGATCGACCGATTTCATTTTGTGGGAAATCGTATGATAGCGGTGGGTTTGTTGGTTCTGACCCCGTTCGATTAACGACTCGTTGGCCACTTTCTTCCGCAGTTTGACGATCGCATCGAAAATGGCTTCCGGACGCGGAGGGCATCCGGGAATATAAACGTCAACCGGGATGAGTTTGTCAACGCCACGCACCGCACTGGGGGAATCCACGCTGAACATTCCGCCGGTGATGGTGCAAGCTCCCATCGCGATGACGTATTTGGGTTCGGGCATCTGTTCGTACAGACGCACGACAGCCGGCGCCATTTTCATAGTGATGGTGCCAGCGGTGATGATTAAGTCCGCTTGTCGCGGGCTGTTCCGGGGAACTAAGCCGAAGCGATCGAAGTCGAATCGAGAGCCGATCAGTGCGGCAAATTCGATGAAACAGCAGGCTGTTCCGTACATCATCGGCCAGAGACTCGACAGACGCGCCCAGTTATAGAGGTCGTCTACCGTCGTCAGAACGATGTTTTCGGACAGTTCTTGCGTCACTTGCGGACGCTCGGGAGGGTTAAACAGTTTTTGCGCTGATGGATTTGTTAGATTTGCGTTGTCGCTCATGACCATTCCAATGCTCCTTTACGCCAGGCGTAAACTAAGGCAATCACTAGGATCGCGATAAAAATCAGCGCTTCGATAAACGCCAAGAGTCCCAGTCGGTGGAATGCCACCGCCCAGGGATACAGAAAGACTGTTTCCACATCGAAGACGACGAAGACCAGCGCGAACATATAGTAGCGAATGTTGAACTGAATCCACGCCCCGCCGATGGGTTCCATGCCGGACTCGTAAGTGGTGTTGCGCTCTAAACCCAAGCTTTTGGGTCGGACTAGCTTCGAGACGGTCAAGGCCAGAACTGGCACGAGACCGCAGATAATCAGGAAGCCTAGGAAATATTCGTAACCGCTGAGAACAAACACAGGTGCTAACGTCTTTACTTATATTTACACTCATGATAATCGAGGGATCGCGAGATCTCAAGGAAGGTTAAGGACTCGGGCGGATATCCACCTGGCGCGATCGACCTTGAGTTTTAGGGTTCGTCAACCCTCGACCAGTCCTTAGTTTAAAGCAATGAGGGCCGGGGTCGATCGCTTCGATCGAACTCGATCGCTTATCGCTATTATTTGAACTTTCGTTTTCAGTCCGAGGCTAATCCGAACAAGCTTTCTCCTCAAATCCCCGGTTATCGCGAAGCTGCACGTGACACGATCGCAAAATCGCCCCGCTTCCATCGCCGCGATTCCCCACCACCGAGTTATTGCGTCCTCCGGCTTTCGCCACCACGCTAATACTCCCCTTGAGGATGTTGTTTTCGACTCGGACGTTTTCCATCGAATGGGGGCGATCGTTCGTGTCGGCGACGACGTAAATCGCCGATATATCTGAATAATCCGGCGGTTCGATGCGATTGTTGTCGATCGAAACCTCGCGAATATCCCCCACTTTATACAAGCCAATATAAGCGTTACCGCGATTGCCTCCGATCGTCGCCCCGTTGACGGTCGTTCCGCCACAACAGGCTTGAATCAAAATCCCTTCCCCGTCTACGCTGAGATAGTTGGTACTTCCCAAACGGTGACGGTACACCTCGAAATCGTTCCCGATAACCTCAACGTTCCACCCCGACCAATCGATCCCTCGATTTTCTAACGTATTCGCACCGCGCGGTTCTCGCAATCCCGTGGCGTCCGTCCACCATTGTTTGTTGCGATCGTCGCGAATTACGTTGTCGCGAATCACTAACCCCTCTCCGGCGGCGTGAATGGCGACGCGCATGGTGTGATACACCCA
Source organism: Baaleninema sp. (assembly GCF_049974805.1). Lineage (NCBI taxonomy): Bacteria > Bacillati > Cyanobacteriota > Cyanophyceae > Oscillatoriales > Oscillatoriaceae > Baaleninema > Baaleninema sp. Next base: position 15,156 of record NZ_JBNGCO010000059.1, on the reverse strand, counting down.
GTTGTCGCGAATTGTAACGCCTTTGCGAAACAGTTCGGGGGCAGTTTCTGGGGTTTCTGACGGCTCGAAGCGTCCCGATCGATTGACGATGATTCCGTAGTGATTGCCGTAATGAAACGGGACTTTACTGCCGTCGTTGTAGGTGATAGTTTTGCTGTTGTCGAGGGATTTTACGGTATATCCCGGCTGCTCGAAATTGTCGGTAATGGCATCGTTTAGGCGGTTGTTGGCGACTAAAACGTTTTCGCGAGCGTCGATGTCAATATTTGCCGCGAAGCGATAACTGTAACGAAACCAGGGTTTTTGAAACGAGCGATCGGGAATATTTGGATCGGGTTCGGCTACGTTGTTACTGCGAACGCCAAATACGACAAAATCCCGCATTTCCGTGATTTTAGGATTTCCCGAAAATTTAATTCCGGCGCGATCGATCTCTAAATTGATTAAACCAATCTTTTTATCATAGTTTGGCTGTTTTGTCAATATTTTTTTAAACGCCGTCTCGTTGGGCGTACCGTTGCCGGAAAAACGAGGTTCGTATTTGGGAAACTCCAAGCGCGTCGGCGGTCGAAAATTCGAGGATTTCGCATCCTGCACCCTAGGCGTCTCCCCTCGCACCACGACACCGTCCGCTAACTCCAAATCCTCCGAAAAACGGTAAGTTCCAGCGGGAAAGTACACCACGCCACCGCCGTTGTTCGAGGCGGCGTCTCGGGCGTCTCGAAACCGCTCGTCGAGGCTGTTTCCGGGGAAATCCTCGATGTTGTAAACGCATTGCCAGCGGATTTCGTTCGTCCAGGGATAAGCAGAATTTCCGTAGGCGGCGGCGATGGGATTGTCTGTTTCGGCGGGGGTTTCGGTTCCGCAATTGCTGACGAGGCGAGGTAGTGAAACCGGGGTTGAGGGTTGGGTGGGTGAGGGTTGACTCGAAACGACGTCTTTACCGGGATAGGTACGGTATAAGACGTAAATTCCGAGGACGAACGCGAAAGATAACAGGGCGATCGCCACATATCGCCATTTGCCAGGAGAGTTCACAATCGATCGCCTCCGTGAATACCTGGAACCTCCTCAAACCCCAATTCCTTCTTCGATCGCATCCAATTCTGGCACGGCATCTTCCGACGGCGGTAAACTCGTTTCCGCATCGTCGTCGCCACCCCCCGAGGCACTACTCGAGGGCAGCCAGTTGACGAAAGGCAACGGCAGTAACGTACTCAAGTTCGTGATGATTACCAACAGCCAGAGATTATCAAAATTGCTTTCGGTGATGTTCATCCAGTGCATCAACATCGCACCGAACTCGTAAGACACCATCCCCGCAATGTTCGACACCGACATCAACAGGGCGAACAACGTCGCTTCGACACCACTCGGACACAACCGCGCTGCCAACACCAACACGGGCATAAACGCAATTTGTCCCATCACCGTCAATACTAAACTGTCGCCGAGACTGAACCAGCGATCGTCGATACCGATCGCGCGGTTGGCGTGGGTGACGAGAATTAACGCTGTCATCCCCAATATTGCCGAGAGTACCGTAGACCAGGCGAAAATGGTGCGGAAGGGAACGGATTTGAAGAACCGTTGAAACAGCCAAATCCCCAACAGCGAAGCAAGACTCGTCACTAAACGAACTCGTCCGAGAAATTCCGGTTGAAAGTTCAGTTCGTTGGTGGTGAAGTAGAAAAAGGCAGCGTCGGCGGTTGGCGTCGCTTGCCACAGAAATAGAAACGCCGTCGGAAGCCAAATCGCTTTCTGTGTCACGGCGTTTTTCAGTTGTCCGACTTGCTTCTTCACGCTGTCGAAGTGAATGCGATCGATCGTCGGTTCTTCCGCAATCAACCACGCCACGCAGGAGACAATCAGCGGAAACGTCGCCGTAATCGCAAACATCGTCCGCGTACTGAAGATTTCCAGCAGCGAACCGCTGAGATAGGCGGTAATCAACCCTCCTACCGCTGACGCCCCCCAAGTCACCGATTGCAGAGAACCCGCTTCGCTTTGGGACTCTTTTCTCGCCCGTTCCACCACCAGGGAATCGACGATGACATCGCTCACCGCCACGGAAAGGGAACCGAGGGAAATGGCAGCAATCGCTTGCCAAGGGCGCGTGACGACTGTTGCCAGCGTCAGCCAGGAAAACGCCCCCAGAAACCCCGAGAGAATCAAATACGGGCGGCGACGATAGCCGAAAATGGGCAATCCATCGGAGATGAAGCCAAACAGCGGTTTAATCGTCCACGGAAGGGCGACAATCCCCAAGAGGGCAGAGGTTTCCGCCGGACTGAGTCCGAGATCGTCTTTGAGGAAAAAGCTGACGGCGAGACGGGCTAACCCTAGAATTCCCTGGACGAAGTACACCAGGAGAATCGCAAAGAGTTCGGGCGTCGGTTCGTTGCCGAACAGGACTTTTTCCTTCAGTCTGTCTTTTATTCGATCGATACCGGATTGAGAAACCACCATTGATTAACAAAACTTCAAATTATCCGTTGCTTTATCTTAACGAGTCCCTTCCGAAGACGAGAGGAGAGGAGATCCGAACCGTCATCGAATCGTTACAAGAATTGGTATTACAGCAAATTGGCTAAGTCGGCGATCGAATCCAAAATGCGATCGGGACGCACGGGGGCTTCCTCCGCCAGTTCCGGGCGGTACTTGCCAGTTTTCACCAAAACCCCCATCAGCCCAGCTTTTTGCGCTCCTCCCACATCGGAATAAATATCGTCACCGACGAGGGCGACATTGTACGGCGACAGGTTCAAATCGCTTAAGGCTAATTTAAAGAACGACGGTGACGGCTTCCCGATAACGGTGGCGGTTTTTCCACTGGCGTACTCCAATCCCGTGACGAACGCCCCGATATCGAGTTGAAGTCCCTGCTCTCCTTCGCAGTAGCGACCTTTATGGAGGGCGACGAGTTCCGCACCCCGGACTAACATCCCGAAAATGTCGTTCATTAGGTTGTAATCCCAGCGATCGCCGATATCGCCGATGACGATGACATCCGGTTCGGTATCGGATTGTTGGAATTCGGAAAACTCCCGTTTGGCGTCTTCTGAGAGCAACAGGTGACATTTGGGGTTTTCCATCTGTCTCAGGTGTAGAACGGCGGCGTAGGGGGCGCTAACGATATCTTTTTTCTCGATAGGAAGTCCCAAATTTAGGAGTTTTTGGTGGAAGGTGTCGATCGATTGAGTGGTGGTATTGGTAATGTAGCGACAGGGAATCTCTCGAGATTTCAGAGTTTTAATGGTGTCGATGGCGCCGTCGATGAGGCGGTTTCCCACGTAAAACACGCCGTTGAGGTCGAGGAGAAAAGCATCGATACCCGGAAAAGCGTCAGTCATGGTTTTGAAATTCGATCGAATTGGCGATGGATTTAGAACGCCGCGACGAAATCTCGTTTCGTCTAGGCGATCGCAAGTGTACGATCGATCTCGTTCAGCGAGACTGCGAATTTAAGGCGTTGCGAAACACCCTCGCCGCTTCCAATCGAGATGTCTCAGCCATCAACTTCTCAACAAGTCATCGCTGTATCTCGTCCTGGCGCGACTCCCATCCTGTATTTTAAAACTGTCGCTTTAGGCGATCGCCCCGAAATTCGCGACAATACAGAACAACCGAGAACATTTTGCAAAATTGGGAGAACCCATCCGTGAGCGAAACGCCCAAAATTCTCGCCTTGGCAGGCAGTGCTAGAAACGGCTCGTTTAACAAAAAACTGGTGAAAATCGCCGCATCGGGGGCAGAAGCCGCCGGAGCGCAAGTCACCTATCTCGATTTCCGAGATTTGCCCCTTCCCCTCTACGACGCCGATTTGGAGGCGGAATCGGGGATTCCTGAAAATGCCATGCGCTTGAAAGAGCTGATGAAATCCCATCAAGGCTTTTTGATTTCCTGTCCTGAATACAACAGCTCGATTACGCCCTTGCTGAAAAATGCCATCGACTGGGCGTCTCGTCCGGAACCGGGAGAACCGCCCCTGTCGTTGACTTGTTTTCGCGGGAAAACGGCGGCGATTATGAGTGCTGCCGCTGGCGGCTTGGGAGGAATGCGCGGTCTCGTCCACCTGCGGGATATTCTCGGGAATATCGGTGTGTTGGTCTTGCCCAGCGAGAAATCTATCCCCAATGCTTATGAGGCGTTCGATGAGAGCGATCGCCTCGTAAACCAGCAGCATCAATCAACAGTGGAAGATTTGGGCAAGCAACTGGCTGAAGTCGTCCGGAAACTGGCTTAGACTTGTGTTTCGCCGATTGAATTGTTTTTTTAAACAACTCGATCGGCGCGTCGCGATCGAGGGGTTGCTCGCAGCAGAAGAGTTTGCTAGAATAAAAGTGTAAGCTAAGGGGGTAATATGTCTATACACTTGATTTTTTAATCAACAGCCCCTGTAAGGGGAGGGGAAGTTGAAGAAAGAAGCAGAGTTTGCTAGAATAAAAGTGTAAGCTAAGGGGGTAATATGTCTATACACTTGATTTTTTAATCAATCTTCAAGAAGCCAAATAGCAAGGCTCAGATCGAAGAACCTCCAAAGCGAGACTTCTGCATAACTTCAGAAAGCAAAGCGGGGGGAAGTTGGGAAAAAGCGCGAGACTGGGCTTCAATGCCGCCGAGGTCGTAACACAGACGAACCGTGCGAGCGATCGCATCCACAGCCGTTTTCGCCCGTGAAGGTCGATCGCGCCAACCCCGAAACGCCTGAAGATGGCAATCCATCGCCCGTTGGAGGAGAGTTAACGCAGAAGAGCGATCGCACAGCGGCGCCAAGCGATCGAGCGCCAAACCGAGATTGTTGAACGTAGCCAGTCGATCGAACGTAAGAGACTGCAAAGACTCAGACACCTCGATGGCCGTTTCGTAAGCGGCGATCGACTGTTCCAAATAGGCTTTCGCCGTCGGCGGGTCGGACTGTTGCTGCTGCGCCAAATGCCAATAGGCCGTCCCCAAATTGTTCTGCGTCGCCGCACAACCGGCCGGAAAGCGATCGGGAGTACGATAGCGCAGCGCCTCTCGGTACGCCGCCACCGCCAAATGCAGACATTCCGGGGCGCGAGTTTGTTGAGAAAGCGTCCAATACGCCGTCCCGAGATTATTTTGCAACATCGCGTAATTAAGTTCGTCGCGATCGCAGCTATAGTAGTCCAACGCCGCCGCATAAGCAGCAATAGCCGCCTGGAGGTGCGTCGGCGCGTCCTCATATTGCGCCAAACTCCAATGCGCCGTTCCCAGATTGTTTTGAAGCGCCGCGTACTGCTGGGGGTCAGTATCAGGAGAATGAAAACACAACGCCGCTTCAAACGCAGCAATCGATCGCTTCCACTCCTTCGGACTCTGGCGAACCCGCGCCAAATCCGCGTACACCGAACCGATACTATGTTGCAACGTCGCCCAAATCTGCGGTTGAGTTTGAGAATCGAGGAGAGACAAGCCCTGACGGTAAGCGGTTAAACTCGCGTCCAAATCGCGAAGCATCCCCTCCCGAGGTTGCGATTTCGAGAGCAACCAATACAGCGTTCCAATTTCGTTGAGACTGGCGAGACTGCGTTCGGCGGCGTTAGGGTCGAGTTGCCACAGTTGCACGGCGCGGCGGTAGAGTTGAATCGCAACGCGGGCGCAACCTTGAGAAGGGGAATCTCCCTCGAGTCGTTCGCGATAGCGATTTCCCAGATGTTGGTATCGTTCCGCCAATTGCGACGAATTGGCCTTTCCCTCGTGCAGGCGATCGATCTGATTTAAGAGAGCCACCGGATCGATATTATCGAATTCCTGGCGCGTCGCCAGGATCGATCGCACCAACGCCGCATCAACATGTTTCCAAACCGGGGGCGGCGGAATACGTTTGGGCGATTGGCGTGACGGCGACGAACGAGGTGGCGGTGTCGTAGGGCGCATCGGCGCAGCCTGTCCGTTCGGTTCCCCGTGAAACTCGAAAACCCCCGTACAATGTTGCCAAAATTCCGGGGCGGACTGCTGGATGACATGCAGCCACGGACGAGAAATCCAAAAAATCAAACTCACATCCAGAGAAGCGATCGCAGCCGGAATCTCCCGTAAATGCTTGAGAAACGCCCATTGACTGGTGGCGGAACCTCGCGTGAGGGCTGAAATTCCCAACAGTTGCAATCCCCTCGGTTGGCTGCGAACCCTCGGCGTTAGAGAATCGCCAGAAGAGACGAGAACCCCGCGAATTTGCGTCAGGGGGTTAGGATTGGCAAGATCCAACTGAAGACTTTGTAGAAGTGCCTGTTGGTTGAGTTCCGTTTGCAGTTGCGCCGCCAGAACGTTCGATCGAACCGTATCGTCGCACACCGCCAAAAACAATTGTCGCCGCAATCCCAACGCAAAAGCCAATTTAAGCCTTTGGTAAACTTGTCGGTTGGCGTCGGACGATTCCGGGGTTGCAATTCCCGAAACCGTTAAAGGACTGGATGTCGAAGCGGGGGGAACGGACATAAGACGCGAAAGACGGCTGTGGAGGTCTATTCCTTTTTTCACCAATCCCGTTGACAGTCAGGAATTTACCAGAGATGCGATGAGAGTGCGATCGCAGTGATGGGATGAAGGGGAAAATACAGTATCAGTGCTTGACGATTTTTCGGTCTCGCGTGCGACACCCTATTTTTCAAGTCACGCACCCTACGGACTGTTCCCTGTCAACGTGACAACCTTTCGCCTGTCACGGTAGGCAAAAAAGCAGAGTCGGATTTGGTTAAACTGAATAAAGTCTCGTTTCTCTCGACACAAGACCCGTGACGAGACAGTTGCGTTTGAGAATCGCGTTTTTGCAAGCGACGGAGTCGGAGATGGATTTAGAACGCCAAAACGATACGTTACTGCGCGAATTGGCGTTCGCCATCGAATCGGCGCGAGGACAGTTCAAACTCATGTTCGCTCGCTGCAATTACGACGCCCTGCGATCGCATCTCCTCGAAAAACTCCGAAACCTCATTTCGGTGGATATCCTCGAACTTCGCCTGTCTCCCGATGCTTGTAGTCTCTTTCACGCAGTTAAAGCCGCCACAGAAACACAACCTCCAGCAGTTCTCTCCGTATCGGGATTGGACGATATCGCCAATCGCGATCGACTGTTACAAGCCACGAACCCCGTGCGGGAGGAATTTCGCAAACGCTTTCAGTTTCCCCTGTTACTCTGGGCGAACGACGAACTCTTAGCCCAACTGGTGCGACAAGTTCCCGACTTTGAAAGCTGGGGTATCACTTACGAATTTAGCCTGTCCGCACCGCAAATCCTCCATTGGATCGAAGCCCGTACCGAACGCGCCTTTCATACCGTTCTCCAGGCTTCCTCGACGCAACTGCTGGCTGTCGCCAGCGGCTTCGACGATCGCGATCGAAAAGAACTGCGATCGGCATTGCAAACCTTACAAAAACAGAAAGTTTCCCTCGAACCCTCCCTGCGGGCGTCCGTAGAGTTTCTCGTGGGACGCCACGCCTACGATCGCGATCGCCTCGACACCGCCCATCAATACTTCGATCGCAGCCTAAACTACTGGAACCACCAACCCCACGATCGCTCCCTCCTCGAAAAACGGGCGGTGGTGTCCCTGCACTTGGGACTCGTCCACCTGCGCCACTGCGACGCCACAGAAACCGAAGAACGGTTGAGCCACGCCAAAACCGCCCTGCAACAGAGTCTCGAGAGTTTCGATCGCGCCGGACGACAGGACTGCACCGCCGGACCCGTCACCCTTCTCGAAGAAATCCTCGATCGACTCGGACAGTGGACAGAACTCAAAGCCCTCGCCCATCGCGCCCTGACCCTGCACCAAACCCACGGCGTCCCCCTCCAACAGGCCATCGATTACAGATTCCTCGCCAAAGTCGCCGCCCTCGAAGAACGGTGGCACCGCGCCCACCTATGGGTTGACAAAGCGATGCAAGTTATGGTAATGCAAAAACGGGCTGCCCCCAACGACCCCGCCCCGTACCAAGCCTTACTGACCCAACAGTTTCGCCTCGACCTCGTAACCACCCAAAAACACCTCAACCAGTACGATCGCGCCCGAGACAACCTCGACTGCGCCTTAAAAGAACTGCCCGAGGCGTTGCGCGACCCCTCCCACCAACTCGACCCCCAACGGTACCTGCGGTGGCTGGATACCCTGAAAAACAGCTATCGCGGACATCGCCAGTATCTCGCCGCCTTCCACCTCAAACAACACCAGCGATCGATCGAGCAACAATACGGATTCCGCGCCTTCATCGGCGCCGGACAACTGCAACCGCAGCGTCAAACCCTTAACCTGCGGCGTCCTCACAACCAAGAACCTCGCGAACGCATCGCCCCGGAAATTCTGGCCTCTCCTCGCCAGTTCGATATCGATCGCCTCGTCGAACGCATCGCCCGCCCCGATCGCAAACTGATCGTTCTCTACGGTCCGTCGGGAGTCGGAAAAAGTTCCCTCGTCGATGCGGGATTAGTTCCAGCATTGCACCAATCCACCCTCGCCAGCCGCGAAGTGCTTCCGGTGGTGTTGCGAGTTTACAGCCAATGGCGCGATCGCCTCGCACGCCAACTCTACACCGCCTTAGTACAGGCCAACGCCAAATCCCTCGCCCTCAAATATCTCGCCCCCACCCAGGAAACGCACCTCGAACAACTTCTCGAGACATTAACGGCCATCGTCGATCGCAACCGCATCGTCGTTTTAATTTTCGACCAGTTTGAAGAATTTTTCTTCGTTCGCCCCCCCAACCCATACCGCCGCCTCTTTTACGAATTTCTCGATCGCTGCTTTAACATTCCTTACGTCAAAGTCGTACTGTCCCTGCGAGAAGATTACCTTCATTACCTCCTCGAATGCGATCGACAAATCCCCATCGACGCCATCGCCAACGACATCCTCAACAAAAACCACCGTTACTATCTCAGTAACTTTTCCCCCGACGACACCCGCCATCTCATTCGCCACCTCACCGCCACTCGCCCCCACCTCGAACTCGAAAACGCCCTCATCGACGAACTCGTGGGGGACTTATCCCGCGAAACCGGAGACGTGCGCCCCATCGAACTGCAAATCGTCGGCGCCAGCCTCCAAGAAGACAATATCACCACCCTCAACAAATACCGCCAACTCGGAACCCACCCCAAACAAGAACTCGTCGAACGCTTCCTCGAAGACGCCCTGTGCGACTGCGGCGCCGAAAACGAAGACATCGCCCGTCACATCCTCTACAGCCTCACCGACAAACACGGAAACCGCCCCATCAAATCCTACGGCGAACTGGTTCGAGACTTGAGCGGACAAGCCGACACCTTAGACTCCACATTCAAATCGGTACTCGACTTAATTCTCGAAATCTTTGTCAAATCCGGCTTAGTCTCCCTGCTTCCGGAAGTTCCCAACAACCGCTACCAACTGGTTCACGATTACCTCGTTCCCTTTATCCGCCAACACCGAGAACGAGCCGATTCCCAAGCCGTAGCCGACTTGCGGGCGCAAAACCAAAAACTCAGCCGCGAAAAAAACATCCTCCAACAACTGACCCTGGCCCAAAAACGCCAGCGCCAAAGCGATACTCGCCTCAAACGGTTTCTCGTCGCTGGGGCGGTGGTCTCGTTATTGGGGACTGTGACCTTGGGAATTTTCGCCAACGTCGCCCAGCGAGAACGCCGCAACGCCGCCATCGCCGAAATCGAAGCCCGTAACGCCGCCGCCGTGAGTCCTTCGACCCCCGACAGTTTCGCCGCCTTGTTGCAAAGTCTCTACGCCGCCTCTAAAATTCAACGACTCAACCCGCCGCCGGATTTGTCCTTACAAAGCGATACGGTGCGGAACCTCCAACAAAACCTGGACGCCGCACGGGAACGAAACCGCCTCGAAGGTCATCGTAACAGCGTCGTTGATGTCAGTTTCAGCGCCGACGGCTCGTTTATAGCTACCGCCAGTTGGGACGATACGGTACGGTTGTGGCATGGCAACGGCGAACTGATGGCAGTTCTCGCCGGACACGAAAAACCCGTCAACAGCGTGAGTATCAGTCCCGATGGAACCCTTATCGCCTCGGGAAGTTCCGACGGAACGGTGAAACTCTGGAACCGCGACGGTCGCCTCGTCAACACTTTAACCCCTGGGGCGATGGTGACGAGCGTGGCGTTTAGCCCAGATGGGGAAGTGTTGGCGGCGACGGGAGACGACGGAACTGTGCAATTGTGGACGGCGGCGGGAGAACGGTTAAACCGCTGGACGGGTCATGATGGGTTCGTGTTGGCGATGACCTTCGACCGGGAGGGAACCACCCTGTGGACCGCGGGAAGCGATCGAATCGCCGTGGCTTGGACGTTAGAGGGAACGGAAATTCAACGCCTGAACGGACATCAGGGGGAAGTGACAGGGATTTCCCTCGACTCCGACGGATCGATCGCCACCGTCAGCACGGACAAAACCCTAAAATTGTGGAATGCTGACGGAAGCCTCAGTCGATCGATTCCCACAGCGGATTTACTGTTCGACGTGAGTTTCAGCCCCGACGGAACCGCCCTCGCCACCACCGGAGAAGACCGAACGGTGAAACTCTGGAACCGTGACGGAAGCCTTCAGCAAACTCTGGCCGGACATCGAAACCGCGTCTGGGCCGTGAGTTTTAGCCCCACGGAAGACCTGTTAGCCACCGCCAGCACAGACACCACAGTCCGCCTGTGGCAACGGGAAAACCTTCGACGATCGACCCTAGCCGACCACGTCGCGACGGTCTGGGCCGTGAGTTTCAGCCCCACAGAAGACTTGGTCGCCACCGCCAGCGCCGATAAAACCGTCAAAATCTGGAACCTGGACGGAACGCTTCGCCAAACCCTCAACGGCCACCAAGACCGCGTTCACAGTATCGCGTTCAGCGGCGACGGACGCCAGTTTGTCACCGCCAGCGCCGACGGAACGGCAAGGTTGTGGAAGGTTGGCGAGGCCGAGTCCGCCAGGGTTTTCAACCACCCCGACAGCGTAAAAAGTGCCAGTTTCAGCCCCGACGGAACTTTTCTCGCCACCGCCAGCCGCGACGGATCGATCGTCATCTGGCGCGTCTCGGACGGGGTGCGCGTTCGCACCATCGCCGCCCACGCCGAACAGGTCAACGCTGTCATGTGGAGTCCCGACGGCAAAACTTTACTCTCGGCTAGCGACGATCGAACCTTTGCCCTCTGGTCCTTTGAGGGGGCGTTGTTGCAGCGCGTCGAAACCCCCAGTGCAGTGTATTGGGCCACCTTCGACCCCAAGGGAGAGGTCATCGCCACCGCCAGTAAAGACAATACGGTGAAGTTTTGGAACCGCGAGGGCGTCCACCTTCAGACCTTTGAGGGGAAAACGGCGTTGGAAGGCCATACCGCCCCGGTTAACTGGGTGAGTTTCAGTCCGGACGGAAACCTGTTGGCATCGGTGGGGAACGATCGCACCGTGAAACTCTGGCAGCCAGACGGAACCCTCGTGACGGAGTTTGAAGCCCACAACGACAGCATTCTCAGCGTCAGTTTCCATCCGAAAGGCCATCTGTTCGCCACCGCCAGCAAAGATGGAACGGCCAAACTTTGGTTGTTGCCCGAAGGCGACAATTTGCAGAGTTTGTTAGAACAAGGGTGTGGTTGGGTTCGCGATTATTTGCAAACCAATCCTCGCCTGCTCGATCGAGATCGCAACCTCTGCGATTTGCCATAACGATAAAATTCGCTCTATCTGGTTGGTTTTTCAGCCTTTCCCTTTGATTTGACGGGATGGCTCTCCAAAACTTTCTTCTCTATCTACAAACATCTCACTTTTTTCGAGCCGAGTCTGAAGCGCGATTAAGATGAAGGGGTAAGACTAGGAAGGGGTGAGAGTCGGTCGTGACATTGTGTCACCGAAGGGGTCGATGGCGTTAGCTCTCGATCGACCCCCCCAGGCGAAACCGACAAGTTTCCAAACCTCTGTTTGAAACATCTCCTCCTCGGGTGCGATATCCATCACGGTGTGCGAAAACCATGAATTTACTACCTCGGCAGAACTGGCTCGGAACAACAATGAGTCGGTTTTCGGAACTGTTGACCGCTTCGCCAACGCCACCGACCCATCCGGCGTATCGGCCGTGGCGCGATCGATTCGTCCGCAAACGCCTGACCTTGGGACTCGGACTCGTCTCCTGCGTTTATCTAACCTTTAGCGCCCTAGAACTCTGGCATTGGCTGTTCGAGAAAGCCAAATTTAACGCAGATTGGTCGATAATTCAGCTCGTCACCTTAATCTTGACGGGAATTTGTTTCGTACTGTTGCGATCGAAGTGGGGACGAACCCGACCCGGTTGGGTATTCGTCCTGTTTTCCGTCGCCCTGACCCTCACGCCCATCGTTCAACGGATACTGGTCGGACACCTAGAACCGGCGTTGATGGTCTGGCCGCTAGTCTTTCTCGGACAGGCCACCCTCATCCCCGTTTCTTGGCGACTTCACCTCCTGGCACAACTGATTCCCTTGGGGGTTTATCTGGGAGGGTTGAGTCTGCCCGGAATCACCTCCGACATCCCCATTGCCAATCTGACTCTCGGGGGATTAATCCTTTATCTGGGTTGGACTTGTACCATCTGCAACCTGTCAGTATTTTTCTACGAAAAGATGCAACGGGCGGAATTTACCGCTCGACGTCAGTTAGAAGAAGCTTACGATCGACTCTCCGACGAACAAAAGCGGTCTGAAGAGTTGTTGTTGAACATTCTGCCGAGTACCATCGCCCAACGGCTCAAAGCCCAAACTCAACATTGCGCCATCGCCGACAGTTTCTCCGACGCCGGGGTGTTGTTTGCTGATATCGTCGGCTTTACCAAACTCTCCGGGCAGATTTCTCCCCCTGAATTGGTCGAATTACTCAACGAAATCTTTTCGGAATTCGATCGACTGGCGGATTTACACGGCTTAGAAAAAATCAAAACCATCGGCGATGCCTACATGGCTGTGTCGGGATTGCCCGAACCTCGCGACGATTTCGACGAAGCCATTGCCGATATGGCCTTGGAAATGAAACGAGCCTTGGTGAAGTTCAACCAACGACATTCTCATCAGTTCCAAATGCGCATCGGTATCGCTGTCGGCCCCGTCGTCGCGGGGGTCATCGGCTTGAAAAAGTTTATTTACGACCTCTGGGGCGATACCGTTAACCTCGCCAGTCGTATGGAATCCCACGGACTCCCCGACGGTATTCAGGTGACCGAATCGACTTACGAACGCCTCAAAGATCGTTATGAGTTCCAGTCTCGGGGCATCATCGATATTAAAGGCAAAGGACCGATGACGACCTACCTCTTAATCGGACAACGGCCTTCCCTGAACTCTTCAACAACGCTGGTGGCAGGCGTTGCCCCTACCCAAACGCCGAAAAAAAACGCCCAGGATTGAAATCCGGGCGTTGCCATCAGGGTGCATCTACTGTATTTACTATAGCGGTGAGGGGTCTGACCCCGCAATCCGCTTTACAAAAAATTTACAATTTGGCGATCTCTGGAAGTTTTCCAGGGATAGAAAGGGTGGAACGGTTTACGTTGGCGTAAATCTGTTTAATTTTGCTGTAATCGCCTCAATCTGCCTAAAAAAAGCTCTATAAAGCTGTTTTTGGCTTTAATTGAGATTAAAAGGAGGTCAAAAAGTTTGTAGGTGGGGTTTCGTCGCCTCAACCGAACCGAGCGAGTTTAAAGAAAAATGGTAGAACATCACTTTCCGTAACGAGATGTGACAAAAAATTTACGCGATCGCCAGCAAATTTAGGCGAAAACACCGAATTCACGGGCAACTGAACCCAAAATTGCCAAAAACACCAAACATTTAAATTATCAAATTCTTATTAAGTCTTTTATATTTTTCGAGCAACGCCGGGTGAGCTTGCGCTTCAATAAAACTAGAAAAGCTATCAAAGAGCAGCTTGTCGGTCTCTCGAGATCGATCGAAACATCACAAAATATTGAGATTGTTTAATAAACGTAATACAGATGAAACGTCCTTCTCAACTGGTTCGGCTACTCTGGGATTTTTACCGCGAAGACCTCACCGAACTGAAACAACTAAAAATCCTCCAACACTGTAACGTTTTCCGGTTTTGGGGAATTCTATATATTCGATGTCAAACCCCCTCAACTGCCGAACTCGTCATGGCAGCAGAACCCCTTATCCAGATCCCCGTTCAAGAACTGCGACTGTCCAAAAAAATTAGAGTGCTAATCGGACGCAAAGCGATCGCCACCTTCGAGGTGGTTGGAAACCGCTCGAATTCAGAAATCCACGAGCGGTTGTAAACATTTCGAGTTACCTTGGATTCGATATTATCTAAAGAGCCAACTCGAATGTCTCAGCAATTTTTATCTCCTTTGGCGTCCCGTCGTGGCGTCAAGTGGCTGTTGGAAGTCGGTGCGATCTCCGTTTTGGGGATCGCACTGAACGTAGAAGCCTCTCTAGAAGCCATGGCGATCGAAAGCGAACCTCTAGAAGCTCCCACCCGTCTGTCTCAACTCTACGTGGGCGATCGCCCCATGATGACGACCTACGGTCGCGGTATAGCCAGTTCCCGCGCCGATACTGCCGAAATCCGCTTTTCCTTCGGCACCACCGATCCTGTAAGCACCGACTTCGATTCCGAAAGCGTCCAACCTATCTCAGAAGCGATGCTGCAACCCGTGACGAGAGCGATCGCCGCCCTGGGAATTCCCGACGACAACATCGAAGTGGAGATCGATCGCATCGATCCCCGAACCCTGTATCCCGGTCAACCTATGGCCACGGTTATCGTCACCCTGGATAACCCCACCTTCGCCACCATCAACGCCGTCAAAGACGCCGCCGAAACCACCACCCTCGAAAACCGATCGTTTTTCCTGTATTCCTCCTACGATACCTGTTTCGTCGAAGACTTCCTGCCCCTCGAAAACGAAGCCCGACTCTCAGCCATCGAAGACGCCCGTTACCGCATTCAAGCGATGGCGGAGGCGGTGAATACCACCGTCGGCGACATCCTCGCCACCATCGAAGTCCACAGCTACCGCCCCGTCTCCTCCACTTGTACCCCTGCGGCGGAAGACAGCGAACTCGGCTTGGATACCCCAGAAGTGGAAGTGGAACTAGGGGTATTATTGACGTTCTCCCCCGCCTGAAGGCAGGGGGATTCATCGTTCTACGAGTCTCCG
>NZ_JBNGCO010000058.1:17408-28880 GCF_049974805.1 Baaleninema sp. | reverse complement strand
AGACTCCTCTAAGCCTTACGCCGTAAGCTTTTCACTTCTTTTCAGCAAGCCCTACCTAAAAATATGGTAATTATCCCGATGTATTGGCGGTGGAAGCGTTGGCCGACAAAGGCACCAAAAGGCGACTGACAATCCGACCGTCATCGAGTTTCTCGATTAAGAAATCCCCACCCATTTGGCGCATGAGCCGTTGGAAAATCAGAAATCGCAGTCCGGGGGGTCGATCGAGGGACGAAGTAGCCAGAGCGTCGCGACAGCCTTGAAGTTCCGAGGTCGTGCGTCGTTGAAATTCCTTCAAGAGCCTCGAATCGATCGATCCGTTATCCGTCACCGACAGTTCCAGAAAATTGCCGGGGTCAGAGGCCAGGGGACGATACCAAATATCGATGC
The DNA here is from genome assembly GCF_049974805.1 of Baaleninema sp. Lineage (NCBI taxonomy): Bacteria > Bacillati > Cyanobacteriota > Cyanophyceae > Oscillatoriales > Oscillatoriaceae > Baaleninema > Baaleninema sp. The sequence continues at coordinate 28,490 of NZ_JBNGCO010000058.1, read as the reverse complement.
GATCGCCGACTTGAGAGCGGCGACAGGCGGCGGTCAACACCTCGTAAAAGACAATAGACAGTTGGCGGGGGTCGGCGTAAACCGTCACGTTTCCTTCCCGGTGAACCTGCATCCAAATCTGTCGTTTTTCCGCCGTCGGTTCCACAAGATCGAGAACTTGCTTAAACAGCTTGACGATGGAAATTCCCTCCTCCTTCGGCTGTAACTCCCACTGTTCCTGTTTCAACAGTTGTCCTACCGAAGTCAAATTCTGCTCGAGTTCCCGCCAAATCTCCTCGTAGCGCACCTGTTGCAACGAGGACATTTGCGAAGTCCCCATCGTCTCCTGTAACGGTTTCAACTGCTTCATTCGGGCCAAGAGCGATCGATACAACTCCTCAAACCGACGTTGCTTGTACCAATTCAGCGGTTCCAATCGATCGCGCAAGCCCAGAGCCAGATCGCCCAACAGCCAAGTCCGCCGTCCCCAAGCCAACTGCATCCCAAACAACTGCAACGCCTCCAATTGGGGGCGTTCCCAGGGTCGATTGCGATAATCTCCCACCACCAACACCGAAGTCGGCTTCGCCCCCGGTGTCGTTCGCAAAGCCAAAGCGCGCACGTTCAACGAAGTCAAATGACACAACCACCGCTGACTGGAGGCGGGAAGCCGTTCCAGAGGCACCGGACCGACAAGTCCCTCTCGCGAGAGCGCCTTAAGAATCAACTTATCCTTCTTAAGAGAAATCGTCGGACTTCCCGACATCGAATATTGCGGGTCGCCCACGTAGACTGCGCTTGCATATCCCGTTTTCGCCCCGGGTTTCCAGGTCACCAACGAGAGAAACGGCACCTTCAACAGGCGCCCCAAGCGAGCCAGCAGCCGATCTTCGAGGTCGTCCAAACTCTGCGAATCGATGAGTTCTTTCGAGCCGTTGCAGAGTTCCTTAACGAGAGTTTGATGCTGCTGGTTTTTCTGCTGAAGCTGCCACTGACGCAACAACGCGCCCACCTGACGACTGGCGAGGGTGACGAGTTCTCGGTCTCCCACCGTCCAGGTTCGGGGTCCTTCTCCAGAGACCACCAACAACGCTTCTGGGAGGTGGCCGGGGGTAGTATTGCCAATTAACAACGCCTTGAGACCCGCTTCCACAAAGGCCGGTTGCCAGGCCGTCAAGCGCATATCCCCCGCGCCGTCGAAGCTGGAATTCGTGGGACTGTCCGAGTTGAGTTCCCAGGCTTCGATGGCGATGGCGTTTTCGCTCCGTTCGAGGAGTTGCCAATCCACAAAGGATAGGGGCGGAACCCCCGACTCAAAGGGCGATCCTGCCGTCGAGGGATATTCGTAAACCACCTCGAACTGATTGGTTTGCAAATCGGCGGACAACACCGACACCCGTTTAGCTTCGAGTCGATCGCACAGCCGTTCGGCGTAGGATTCTAGCGTGGCGGTGGTATCGTCAGAACCGGCCACCGTTTGCGTCAGTCCCACCGTCAAATCGCGATCGCGCTCGATAGCGTCCATCCGTTCTTGGAGGTCTGAGAGGGGGGTGGTGAGGGCGACCAACTGCGCCGCACCGCGCACGTACTGTTTTTCCTCCTCCGACCAAATGCGGGCTTCGCTGCCTTCGACCGAGAGAAAGCCCAGGAGGTTGCCGCGAAACAGAATCGGCGCCGCCAGGAGCGATCTCGCCCGAATTTGGTACATCAAGCGGCTGGTGGCGTCTGCTTTCAAAGAGGAATAGGCCTCGCCGATGGCCACCACGCGATCGTCCGTCAAAGCTTTGTAGAAGCCGCCGAATTCCGAAAGGGGAATTTCCGAAGCTTCGTCGTTATCGCCCCGTCGCCGCGTCGTCGAACTGGCCCGGGAGCGCAACCAAAACAACTGTCGATCGCTCTCGAACCAGTAAACGTGAGTGCGGGTCGGTTGCAAAAACTGTTGCGTCGTATCCACGATAACGTTTAAGCGATCGTCGAGGGCGACGGTCTCCGACAACTGCGACATCATCGACAAGAGCGGTTCGTGAGGGCGTTTGACGCTGCGCCGCTGCTGTTCCAAATCCTGTTGGTATAGTGCTGTTGCCAGCTCCCCTAATACCATTGACAAACGAGTTCGATCGTCAGCGGTGGGGGACTGTCCCCAAAAGGTCGAACCCAAGAGAACGACACCGAAACAGAGATGGCGGTAACAGAGGGGCAACACCACCGTTCCCTGAACCCCCAATTGTTTCGCCACCGTTCCCCATTCTCCGGCGCGGGTTTCCTCCCGCAAGTCGGCGAAGGTGGCGCCCCGTTGTTGGATGACCACCTGTTCCATAATGTCGCCGGGACTGAGGGCGAACTGTTGGCGCATCAGCTTATCCGTTCCGTTGGGACTCGTTCCGCCGATACCCTGCAAGCGGTGTCTGAGGCGATCGTACAAGCCAATCCAAATCAGGGGATAGTCAAATTCCGACTTGAGGTAGTCGAGGGTCGTCCGCACCAAAATATCGATCTCTTCTTCTTCCCGTAACGTTTGAAGGGTGCGACCGAGGGCAATCAGTTGTTGTTGGTCGAGCGTCGTCTGTGCGTGCTGCATAATGGCGGGTAGGGGTTCGGAATCGTCGTAGGCGTGACAGGTTGGCCAGTCCGTCCGGTCGGGAAACATCAGTGAGGTCGCGTCAGCCGTTGACCTGCGCCAGGACAATCTATGTCACGATGAAAAATGTCACGATTGAAACGTCACAATTTAAAAACAGCGTCGTCAGGTTCGTTCTCCGGAAAATTCGATGGATTTATATCAACGAGTCGTACAGCCGATCGTCTTTGCGAGTGTCGATCCCGAACGAGGGCATCGCTGGCTCGTTCGCACTCTGATGCAGTTGTCGCGAGAGGCGGCCGTTTCCGAACCGCCGGCTTGGGCGGCCGTCGCGCGATCGCAGCTCGAACGAACCCTCTGCCTTCACGACGAACGCCTCCAACAAACCCTCTGGAACCTCAACTTTCCCAACCCCTTGGGTTTGGCGGCCGGCTTCGATAAAAACGGCGAAATCGGGGAGTTTTGGGGTGCGTTGGGCTTTGGCTTCGCCGAACTGGGGACGGTGACGCGGCACGCCCAACCGGGAAACCCACCGCCGCGACTGTTTCGCCTCGTGGAAGACCGGGCGGCGCTCAACCGCATGGGTTTTAACAACAGTGGGGCGATCGAGGTCGCAAAGAACATCGAACGAGTGCGATCGCCGCATTTACCTTCGATTCCCATCGGCGTCAACTTGGGCAAATCGAAAATTACCCCCTTAGAGGAGGCGGCTGGAGACTATCGCGAGAGCTTTCACCACCTCGAGGCGTTTGGCGATTATTTCGTGATTAACGTCTCGTCGCCCAACACGCCAGGTTTGCGGTCGCTACAGTCGCCATCGCAACTCGAACCGATCGTCAGCACCCTGAAAGAAGAAAACCGTAATGCTAAGCCTATTCTAGTCAAAATTTCTCCGGATTTGGATGAGGGGGCGATCGCCGACGTTCTCGAGTTAGTTAAAAATCTCGACCTGGCAGGAATTATCGCCACCAATACCACCATTTCGCGAGCGGGACTGAAAACCCAGGTGTTGGCGAAAACGGGAAATCCCGTGACGGAAGAAGCCGGAGGCGTCAGCGGGGCGCCGTTGCGATCGCGATCGACCGAAGTCATTTCCCTCATCTGGCAAAAAACCGAAGGAAAACTACCCATCATCGGAACGGGTGGCGTGATGAGCGCCGAGGACGCCTGGGAAAAAATTACCGCCGGCGCCAGTTTGCTGGAACTGTACACCGGATGGATTTACCACGGCCCCTTGCTGCCCAAACAAATTTTGTCGGGGTTGCTGAAGAAATTAGACGAGTTGGGATTGAACCACATCAGCGAAGCCGTGGGACTGTCTCACCGCCGCTAATCTCAAGAAAATCTCGATCGAGCGCGTTGCCGTGCAACTTTCCCGATACAATGGCTAACGGCGGGCGGGCTGTGGAGCCGCCGTTCGCGGACGCCGGACCTAGTCCTTTCGCCCTACCGCCGAGCGAAGTGCGGGACGTCGTTTTTATTACAAAAACTCGTTAATGGCTCAGTCCCCGACTCCCTACAACACGCCAGACTTGTAGGGAGAAGTCGTTTTCTGTTTGTACGAAGCTGCCAACTATGCCAAAAGTTCTTGTTTCTGATTCAGTCGATCGCGCCGGACTCGATATTCTCTCGCAAGTCGCACAAGTCGACGTGAAAACGGGGCTGTCCCAAGACGAACTGGTGCAAGCGATTCCCGAATACGACGCTTTAATGATTCGCTCGGGAACGCAAGTGACCAAAGAGGTTATCGAAGCGGGGACGCAGCTCAAAATCATCGGTCGCGCCGGCGTCGGCGTCGATAACGTCGATGTCCCAGCCGCCACTCGTCAAGGCATCGTCGTCGTCAACTCCCCCGAAGGGAACACGATCGCCGCCGCCGAACACGCCCTGGCGCTGATGCTCTCCCTGTCTCGTTACGTTCCCGCCGCCAACCAGTCCGTCAAAAGCGGCCAGTGGAACCGCAAACAGTTTATCGGGGCAGAAGTTTACAAAAAAAACCTCGGACTCGTTGGCTTGGGTAAAATCGGCTCCCACGTAGCCGCCGCCGCCAAAGCGATGGGCATGAAGCTCATGGCTTACGATCCCTATATTTCCACCGAACGGGCCGAACAAATCGGCTGTCGCTTAGTGGAATTAGATGTCCTGTTCCGCGAAGCCGATTACATCACCCTGCACGTGCCGAAAACGCCGGAAACCGCCAACCTCATTAACGGGGAGGCGCTGGCGAAAATGAAACCGACCACGCGCCTCGTCAACTGCGCGCGGGGCGGACTCATCGACGAAGCGGCCTTAGCTGAAGCCCTGGAAAACGATCGCATCGCCGGGGCCGCCTTAGATGTATTCGGCAACGAACCCCTCGAAGAAAATTCTCCCCTGCGTGCGGTGGGTAAAAACCTGATTCTGACCCCCCACTTGGGCGCCTCCACCGCCGAAGCTCAAGTGAACGTGGCCGTGGACGTGGCCGAACAAATTCGCGATGTCCTGCTGGGTCTCCCGGCGCGGTCTGCGGTCAACATTCCGGGTCTGTACCCCGACGCCCTGGACAAGTTGCGTCCGTACCTGCAACTGGCGGAAACGCTGGGTACGATGGTCGGACAACTGGCCGGCGGTCGCGTGGATTCTCTGACGGTGCGCATGCAAGGGGATTTGGCCGACCAACAAAGCAAACCGATCGTCATCGCGGCGTTGAAAGGGCTGCTGTCTCCGGCACTGCGGGAGCGCGTGAACTACGTCAACGCCAGCATCGAAGCCAAGGAACGGGGCATTCGAGTTGTGGAAACTCGCGACGCCTCGATTCGCGATTACACTGATTCGCTGCATTTGGAAGCGAAAGGTTCCCTCGGCGAACATAAGGTGACGGGGGCGCTTCTCGGAGACGGCGAAATCCGCATTACTAACGTGGACGACTTCCCCATCAACGTGCCGCCGATTCAACATATGTTGTTTACCCGTCACCGGGATATGCCGGGGATTATCGGGAAAATCGGCTCGCTGCTGGGAAGTTTTAATGTCAACATCGCCAGTATGCAAGTGGGACGGAAAATCGTTCGCGGCGACGCGGTGATGGTTCTCAGCCTCGACGATCCCTTACCGGAAGGGATTTTAGAGGAAATTATGAAAGTTCCCGGAATTCGGGACGCCTACACGGTTCAACTGTAGGAGACTCGGAGGTTTCGGCAAGGTTGGAGGGCGACGGGTTCGACTTTCGGCCTTGCCGCCACGACGCCAAACGAGGGCAACGGTGCAGGAAGTGGAATCGAGATGAGTAATAGCTGGTGGGAAATTCAAGTCCTCGGCGATCCGTCCCTGGAAGACACGGTTTTCTGGCGGTTGGAGAGTTTTGGATGTCGCGGCATGGCCAGCGAAACGAAAGACGATTCCTGTTTGGTGCGGGCGTATTTGCCCCAGGAACAGGCCGAAATGCTGGATTTGGCGGCGTTGTCCCTATGGTTGCGTCAAGATGCGATTGCCATCGAGATGCAGCCCCCGGTGACGGGATGGCATTTAATTGAGGAAGAAGATTGGTCGAGTAGCTGGAAGCAGCATTGGGAAACGACGGAAATTGGCGATCGATTCACGATTCATCCGGCCTGGTTGCCGCCTCCGGAGGCGGGCGATCGCATCGTTCTCAAACTCGATCCGGGGGTGGCGTTCGGAACGGGAGCGCACCCGACGACGCAGTTGTGTTTGGAGTCGCTGGAAATGCGCGTCGGTATCGATGACAGCCAGCCGGTGTTGGCGGATATCGGCTGCGGTTCGGGGATTTTGTCCATCGGCGCGGCGCTCCTCGGCGCGAGTAAGATTTATGCGGTGGATATCGATCCGTTGGCGGTTCGCGCGGCGCGATCGAATCAAGAGTTAAATGGGATTTCTTCGGATGTGATGGTGGTGGAAGAAGGCAGTCTCGATCGCGCGATCGAACTGGCCGGCAGCCCCGTAGACGGGATTCTTTGCAATATCCTCGCCGAAACTATTGTTGAATTAGTTCCCAAAATGGACGTTCTCGCCAAACCCGAGACTTGGGGGATTATTAGCGGCGTTCTCCTCGAACAAGCCAAGCCGATGGCGGATGTTTTGGAACAGCACGGTTGGGTCGTGGCAACGCTTTGGAAACGGGGCGAATGGTGTTGTTTTAATATTCGACGATCTTAGATAATTAATCCTTGAAAATTAACCATTGAAAATTCATCATTGAGAACGGTCATTTCAAATTCCAAAAAATTGTCGATTGATAACGGTGATTCTATATAAAATCCCATTAAAAATCCCATTAAAATTATGGAAATCAAAGTTCGATATAAGCGATCGCTGGGAATTACTCTAGTGTTAGCATCGGTGGCTGTAGCGATGGATTCCTTTGTAGTGGGGCTTCAGGGGGATTTTCCGTTTAGCTTGATGTCGGGTTTAGTGACCTTGTTCGGTGGCGTTTTATTTTTAAAAAACAAGTATTTTACGGTTTCTAAAAACGAATTTATTTTATATACTTTAATCGGCAAAGTTGACCGAAATTATTCTTTTAAATCTTGGAATAGTTTGAAAATCGAAGATAATAGATTGTACGTCAAACAAGACGGTGAGTTTGAAAAAATACCCGTTTATAAATGGTTGACTAACGAAGCGGACTGGAACAGTCTTTCCGAACAATTAGACCAGCAACATTCCGAGTCGAATTACAAGAAAGCGCCGGAAAAAAACTCGAATCAAAACTCTTAGAAATCCGTCGTTTTTGAGCGTTTGTTTTTCGTTGTCCCTATGCTGTCGATCGAAACTGTTGGCTATCGCGAAAACATCGACATTATCCACCCGATCCGAACCCGAGTTTTCCAACTCGAACAAAACATCGCCCCAGAATTGGAATTCGACGGCCTCGACGCCGCCGCCACCCATCTGCTGGCGTTTTGGGGCGATACCCCAGCCGGAACCGCTCGCTTGAGGGCGATCGCACCCCACACCGGAAAAATCGAACGCCTAGCAGTTCTTCCCGAAATGCGGCGACGGGGAATCGGACGTCAACTGATGCAATACGCCCTCGAGAGTTTCCAACAACAGGGAATGCACCGCGTCGTCATCAACGCCCAAGCCTACATTGCACCGCTATACGAACAACTAGGCTTCCAAATCCACGGCGACCCCTTCGAGGAAGCGGGAATTCCCCACGTTTACATGGAAATTGCCCTCAATGGCTCTTACTCTGACTCTTAAAAGGCGAAATCGTCCCGTTTGACTCCAGATTCGGCGTCGTTCGCCACAACTGTTCCAAACGAGTGGCGGGAATCGTCAAATACAAAACGTCTCCCACCCGCAACTCGAGATCTAACAACTCCCAACCGTGGATAGTTTTCCCTTGCGTTTCCGCGTACAACGGAACGAAATCCCCCTTCGACGCCGCCGCCTTCACCCGCTGTCCCCAAAAAGGATGTTCTGGCGTAATCGTCGCTGACAGGGCAATCCACAAACTCCCCGCCGTCATACCGTTGCCGAAAATCTGACCCCCCAACGCCGCAGCGGCGAAGGAGGGGGCTGCGAGTTCCGTCGGACTGAGAACGGCATCGAACTCGAACACCTGCTGTACCATAATGGCAAAATTCGAGTCGCTGTCTCGGACAACCACCCGCAACCCCGGCTCTAAACCCTTGGCGGTGAGGGCGATTTCGAGGTTGGTCATGTCGTCGCTGGTGACGGCGAAGAGAGCGTTACAACGGTGGATGTTGGCGGATTCGAGACAGTCGGGAAGCTTGGCGTCGCCTTGGATGACGGGGAGTTTGAGGCTGTGAGCGGTACTGAGAAAGCGACTGTTGGGATCGCGTTCGACAACCACCACGTCGTAACCGTTATCTTGCAGGTATTTGGCGATTTGAATGCCCATTCCGCCCAAACCGCAGATAATGTAGTGTTTTTTTTCGGGGACGGGGGTGGCGTACCAGAGTTGGCGGAAGCGCGTGCCGAGAACCCAGTCGTTGAGAAGAGCGTAGGCGATGCCGATAACTCCGGCTCCGAGGAGCATCATCACGGCGGTAAAGACTTTGATGGCGTCGGGGGCGGCTTCGACAACTTCTTCGTTTCCTCCGGCACCTGTAATCATGCCGACGGAGAAGTACAGGGCATCGACGAAGGTGGTTTCGAGGTTAATGGCAGTGTACGTCACCGTGGCGATAAAAATGGTCACGAGGAGAACTAAGGTGACGGCGACGGTGGATTGAATTTGTTGGCGGAGGGTTTTGAGCCAGTTGAGGAAGGTGGAGAGGCGATCGAACAGGGATTTTCGATCGAGCCGAACGGTGGGTTTGGTGGCGACGATGAGACGATCTCCCACTTGCAACGGCTGTTGGTTGACGACGCCGGACACGAGATCGACGCGATCGTTGGCGGACAGGTAATAAATCAACATCCGCGATCGATCGTCCCAAAGTTCGTCGAGACTGCGATCTTTCCACGGATGCAAGTCGTGGATGTATTCTTCGTGGATGAACCAGGTTCGATGGAACAGTCGCAGATGTCCGATGGCTCGACTTCCGAAGGCGGCAAAGGCGAAAATGGGAGCGGCTAGGGCAGAGACGCTGAGGCTAGTATGGTCGGCGAGGGTGTTGTCGAGCCGTTCGCCGAGGCGATGGTTGAACAGGCGGTTAATGATGCGAATCTTGGGGTTGATGAGGCGAGCTTGCACCAACACCGCTAAGTTGAGGGCTTCGTCTGCACTGGCGAGAATCAGGGTTTGAGCGTTTTGGACCCCCGCCGCCAGCAACGTCGAGGTCGATCGTAAATCGCCGACGATGACATTTTCAGGATGGTTGGGTAAAGGCGTCCGACCGATTCCCACGACGGGGATACCTTGATGTTGCAACAGGCAAAAGATTTTATATCCCGTGCGACCCAATCCACAAACGATAATTCGGGGTTTCATGTTGGCGATCGAGCGTGAGCCAGCAGGTCGATCGAGGGGTCGATCGAGCTAATTGGCTATTTTCGATCGTCTTGCACTATTTTGCTGTATCGCGGTACACGGGAGGTGAGGGGATGAGAGGACGATCGGGGGCGGTGCGTGACGATTTTTCGGTTTCATTGCGACACCCGAGTTTTCAAGTCATGCACCCTACCACTGTTCACTGTAAAAGCGGGTTGACGTCGAACCAGGCGCCGTTGTCGTCGCGGTACTCGAAGACGAACAGACTGCGGACGAGGGTGCGATAAGCTTCGTTGTTGTCGATGCGTTTTTCGCGGGCGACTCGTTTGAGTAGGGTTCGTTCTTCGGGAGTTAAAGAAAGTAACAGTCGATCGCGACGTTCCTGTATGGCGGCGTCTAAACTGGCTCGAGATAGGGGAAAGGCTTGTTGTTTCTCGATTTGACGGTGGAACAACCGCAGTAAGTTGCGGACGTGACCCCCGCTGGCGTAGCAGAGGCGATCGAGGGTTTGGGGGCGATCGAACAGTTGGGGAATCAACCTCAAACGCTCTTGGGGAGACTGTTTCGGAAAGGCTCTCGCTAACAGCATTTGACGCAAGAGGGAGATTCCGGGGGCGAAACGGCGTCCGTCGCGGCGTTTTACGGACACCATCGGTAAGACTTTGGGATCGATTCCAAAAGAAAGAGTCACGCGGCTGAGTTCGCGGGAAAAGAGTAAACTCAGCGGAATAGTATAGACGACGTGACAGTTGAGTTTCGAGAGGCGATCGCCGCGATCGACGAATAAATATTCCGGTTGCGGGCGTCCCCAGGGTTTTTGAGTCATCTCGATGCGATCGAGATTGTCCACCAAAATCGCCAATCCCTGTTTTCCCTGTTCTCGTAAATCCGCGATCGCCGGTTCGATTAATTCCTGATTCAGAGCGTCGAGAAATCCCTGAATCCGAGGTTCGAGATATTGACGCAGTTGTCCCCGCAAGTCCGGACGTCCGTGGATTTTCTGGCTCAACCGCCGCAGTTGGTGACGCAGAGACCCCGATTTTTCGGAACTGTCGGTTTCGATCGCCGGAATTTCCGTCGTTAGTAACTGGTTGGCTCTTTCTAACATGGACACCAACGTCCCTGAAGTCTGGGTTTTGGATACTTGCGGTAGGTTTTCGCTGGTTTGACGGGCGATCGCCAGTAAAATATCCCCCACATCGAGATCCGCCATATCGAGATCCTGCGACGACTCGAAATAAATCACGTGAAATCCCTGATTTTGCAAACTCGATTGCAACCGCCACAGTTCCGTCGATTTCCCACAGCCGATATGTCCCGCCAGTAGTTGACAGGTGGGTTCGTCGGGGGAAAATAGCGTAATGTTAGCGTCGAGTTCGTTGGTGATGTCTCCTCCCCGCGCCACGGCTAAGTTGATGTAATACGCCCGTTCGTCGGGATGGTTGACGTTCAGGGTTTGACTGGGATTACAGGCTCGGTAGACGGTGGCGATGTCGGGAGAAGAAAGCATGGGAGAGGGGGTGATGGGATGATGGGATGATGAGGTGATGGGATGATGGGATGATGGGGTGATGAGGTGATGGGGTGATGGGATGATGGGGTGATGAGGTGATGGGGTGATGGG